>NC_000908.2:0-300000 GCF_000027325.1 Mycoplasmoides genitalium G37
TAAGTTATTATTTAGTTAATACTTTTAACAATATTATTAAGGTATTTAAAAAATACTATTATAGTATTTAACATAGTTAAATACCTTCCTTAATACTGTTAAATTATATTCAATCAATACATATATAATATTATTAAAATACTTGATAAGTATTATTTAGATATTAGACAAATACTAATTTTATATTGCTTTAATACTTAATAAATACTACTTATGTATTAAGTAAATATTACTGTAATACTAATAACAATATTATTACAATATGCTAGAATAATATTGCTAGTATCAATAATTACTAATATAGTATTAGGAAAATACCATAATAATATTTCTACATAATACTAAGTTAATACTATGTGTAGAATAATAAATAATCAGATTAAAAAAATTTTATTTATCTGAAACATATTTAATCAATTGAACTGATTATTTTCAGCAGTAATAATTACATATGTACATAGTACATATGTAAAATATCATTAATTTCTGTTATATATAATAGTATCTATTTTAGAGAGTATTAATTATTACTATAATTAAGCATTTATGCTTAATTATAAGCTTTTTATGAACAAAATTATAGACATTTTAGTTCTTATAATAAATAATAGATATTAAAGAAAATAAAAAAATAGAAATAAATATCATAACCCTTGATAACCCAGAAATTAATACTTAATCAAAAATGAAAATATTAATTAATAAAAGTGAATTGAATAAAATTTTGAAAAAAATGAATAACGTTATTATTTCCAATAACAAAATAAAACCACATCATTCATATTTTTTAATAGAGGCAAAAGAAAAAGAAATAAACTTTTATGCTAACAATGAATACTTTTCTGTCAAATGTAATTTAAATAAAAATATTGATATTCTTGAACAAGGCTCCTTAATTGTTAAAGGAAAAATTTTTAACGATCTTATTAATGGCATAAAAGAAGAGATTATTACTATTCAAGAAAAAGATCAAACACTTTTGGTTAAAACAAAAAAAACAAGTATTAATTTAAACACAATTAATGTGAATGAATTTCCAAGAATAAGGTTTAATGAAAAAAACGATTTAAGTGAATTTAATCAATTCAAAATAAATTATTCACTTTTAGTAAAAGGCATTAAAAAAATTTTTCACTCAGTTTCAAATAATCGTGAAATATCTTCTAAATTTAATGGAGTAAATTTCAATGGATCCAATGGAAAAGAAATATTTTTAGAAGCTTCTGACACTTATAAACTATCTGTTTTTGAGATAAAGCAAGAAACAGAACCATTTGATTTCATTTTGGAGAGTAATTTACTTAGTTTCATTAATTCTTTTAATCCTGAAGAAGATAAATCTATTGTTTTTTATTACAGAAAAGATAATAAAGATAGCTTTAGTACAGAAATGTTGATTTCAATGGATAACTTTATGATTAGTTACACATCGGTTAATGAAAAATTTCCAGAGGTAAACTACTTTTTTGAATTTGAACCTGAAACTAAAATAGTTGTTCAAAAAAATGAATTAAAAGATGCACTTCAAAGAATTCAAACTTTGGCTCAAAATGAAAGAACTTTTTTATGCGATATGCAAATTAACAGTTCTGAATTAAAAATAAGAGCTATTGTTAATAATATCGGAAATTCTCTTGAGGAAATTTCTTGTCTTAAATTTGAAGGTTATAAACTTAATATTTCTTTTAACCCAAGTTCTCTATTAGATCACATAGAGTCTTTTGAATCAAATGAAATAAATTTTGATTTCCAAGGAAATAGTAAGTATTTTTTGATAACCTCTAAAAGTGAACCTGAACTTAAGCAAATATTGGTTCCTTCAAGATAATGAATCTTTACGATCTTTTAGAACTACCAACTACAGCATCAATAAAAGAAATAAAAATTGCTTATAAAAGATTAGCAAAGCGTTATCACCCTGATGTAAATAAATTAGGTTCGCAAACTTTTGTTGAAATTAATAATGCTTATTCAATATTAAGTGATCCTAACCAAAAGGAAAAATATGATTCAATGCTGAAAGTTAATGATTTTCAAAATCGCATCAAAAATTTAGATATTAGTGTTAGATGACATGAAAATTTCATGGAAGAACTCGAACTTCGTAAGAACTGAGAATTTGATTTTTTTTCATCTGATGAAGATTTCTTTTATTCTCCATTTACAAAAAACAAATATGCTTCCTTTTTAGATAAAGATGTTTCTTTAGCTTTTTTTCAGCTTTACAGCAAGGGCAAAATAGATCATCAATTGGAAAAATCTTTATTGAAAAGAAGAGATGTAAAAGAAGCTTGTCAACAGAATAAAAATTTTATTGAAGTTATAAAAGAGCAATATAACTATTTTGGTTGAATTGAAGCTAAGCGTTATTTCAATATTAATGTTGAACTTGAGCTCACACAGAGAGAGATAAGAGATAGAGATGTTGTTAACCTACCTTTAAAAATTAAAGTTATTAATAATGATTTTCCAAATCAACTCTGATATGAAATTTATAAAAACTATTCATTTCGCTTATCTTGAGATATAAAAAATGGTGAAATTGCTGAATTTTTCAATAAAGGTAATAGAGCTTTAGGATGAAAAGGTGACTTAATTGTCAGAATGAAAGTAGTTAATAAAGTAAACAAAAGACTGCGTATTTTTTCAAGCTTTTTTGAGAACGATAAATCTAAATTATGGTTCCTTGTTCCAAACGATAAACAAAGTAATCCTAATAAGGGCGTTTTTAACTATAAAACTCAGCACTTTATTGATTAAAAAACCTTTCATTTTTAATGTGTTATAATTATTTGTTATGCCATAAATTTAGTTTGTGGCAAAAGCTTCTGTACTGTTTATTTAATGGAAGAAAATAACAAAGCAAATATCTATGACTCTAGTAGCATTAAGGTCCTTGAAGGACTTGAGGCTGTTAGAAAACGCCCTGGAATGTACATTGGTTCTACTGGCGAAGAAGGTTTGCATCACATGATCTGAGAGATAGTAGACAACTCAATTGATGAAGCAATGGGAGGTTTTGCCAGTTTTGTTAAGCTTACCCTTGAAGATAATTTTGTTACCCGTGTAGAGGATGATGGAAGAGGGATACCTGTTGATATCCATCCTAAGACTAATCGTTCTACAGTTGAAACAGTTTTTACAGTTCTACACGCTGGCGGTAAATTTGATAACGATAGCTATAAAGTGTCAGGTGGTTTACACGGTGTTGGTGCATCAGTTGTTAATGCGCTTAGTTCTTCTTTTAAAGTTTGAGTTTTTCGTCAAAATAAAAAGTATTTTCTCAGCTTTAGCGATGGAGGAAAGGTAATTGGAGATTTGGTCCAAGAAGGTAACTCTGAAAAAGAGCATGGAACAATTGTTGAGTTTGTTCCTGATTTCTCTGTAATGGAAAAGAGTGATTACAAACAAACTGTAATTGTAAGCAGACTCCAGCAATTAGCTTTTTTAAACAAGGGAATAAGAATTGACTTTGTTGATAATCGTAAACAAAACCCACAGTCTTTTTCTTGAAAATATGATGGGGGATTGGTTGAATATATCCACCACCTAAACAACGAAAAAGAACCACTTTTTAATGAAGTTATTGCTGATGAAAAAACTGAAACTGTAAAAGCTGTTAATCGTGATGAAAACTACACAGTAAAGGTTGAAGTTGCTTTTCAATATAACAAAACATACAACCAATCAATTTTCAGTTTTTGTAACAACATTAATACTACAGAAGGTGGAACCCATGTGGAAGGTTTTCGTAATGCACTTGTTAAGATCATTAATCGCTTTGCTGTTGAAAATAAATTCCTAAAAGATAGTGATGAAAAGATTAACCGTGATGATGTTTGTGAAGGATTAACTGCTATTATTTCCATTAAACACCCAAACCCACAATATGAAGGACAAACTAAAAAGAAGTTAGGTAATACTGAGGTAAGACCTTTAGTTAATAGTGTTGTTAGTGAAATCTTTGAACGCTTCATGTTAGAAAACCCACAAGAAGCAAACGCTATCATCAGAAAAACACTTTTAGCTCAAGAAGCGAGAAGAAGAAGTCAAGAGGCTAGGGAGTTAACTCGTCGTAAATCACCTTTTGATAGTGGTTCATTACCAGGTAAATTAGCTGATTGTACAACCAGAGATCCTTCGATTAGTGAACTTTACATTGTTGAGGGTGATAGTGCTGGTGGCACTGCTAAAACAGGAAGAGATCGTTATTTTCAAGCTATCTTACCCTTAAGAGGAAAGATTTTAAACGTTGAAAAATCTAACTTTGAACAAATCTTTAATAATGCAGAAATTTCTGCATTAGTGATGGCAATAGGCTGTGGGATTAAACCTGATTTTGAACTTGAAAAACTTAGATATAGCAAGATTGTGATCATGACAGATGCTGATGTTGATGGTGCACACATAAGAACACTTCTCTTAACTTTCTTTTTTCGCTTTATGTATCCTTTGGTTGAACAAGGCAATATTTTTATTGCTCAACCCCCACTTTATAAAGTGTCATATTCCCATAAGGATTTATACATGCACACTGATGTTCAACTTGAACAGTGAAAAAGTCAAAACCCTAACGTAAAGTTTGGGTTACAAAGATATAAAGGACTTGGAGAAATGGATGCATTGCAGCTGTGAGAAACAACAATGGATCCTAAGGTTAGAACATTGTTAAAAGTTACTGTTGAAGATGCTTCTATTGCTGATAAAGCTTTTTCACTGTTGATGGGTGATGAAGTTCCCCCAAGAAGAGAATTTATTGAAAAAAATGCTCGTAGTGTTAAAAACATTGATATTTAATTTGGTTAGTATAAATGGCAAAGCAACAAGATCAAGTAGATAAGATTCGTGAAAACTTAGACAATTCAACTGTCAAAAGTATTTCATTAGCAAATGAACTTGAGCGTTCATTCATGGAATATGCTATGTCAGTTATTGTTGCTCGTGCTTTACCTGATGCTAGAGATGGACTTAAACCAGTTCATCGTCGTGTTCTTTATGGTGCTTATATTGGTGGCATGCACCATGATCGTCCTTTTAAAAAGTCTGCGAGGATTGTTGGTGATGTAATGAGTAAATTCCACCCTCATGGTGATATGGCAATATATGACACCATGTCAAGAATGGCTCAAGACTTTTCATTAAGATACCTTTTAATTGATGGTCATGGTAATTTTGGTTCTATAGATGGTGATAGACCTGCTGCACAACGTTATACAGAAGCAAGATTATCTAAACTTGCAGCAGAACTTTTAAAAGATATTGATAAAGATACAGTTGACTTTATTGCTAATTATGATGGTGAGGAAAAAGAACCAACTGTTCTACCAGCAGCTTTCCCTAACTTACTTGCAAATGGTTCTAGTGGGATTGCAGTTGGAATGTCAACATCTATTCCTTCCCATAATCTCTCTGAATTAATTGCGGGTTTAATCATGTTAATTGATAATCCTCAATGCACTTTTCAAGAATTATTAACTGTAATTAAAGGACCTGATTTTCCAACAGGAGCTAACATTATCTACACAAAAGGAATTGAAAGCTACTTTGAAACAGGTAAAGGCAATGTAGTAATTCGTTCTAAAGTTGAGATAGAACAATTGCAAACAAGAAGTGCATTAGTTGTAACTGAAATTCCTTACATGGTTAACAAAACTACCTTAATTGAAAAGATTGTAGAACTTGTTAAAGCTGAAGAGATTTCAGGAATTGCTGATATCCGTGATGAATCCTCTCGAGAAGGAATAAGGTTAGTGATTGAAGTAAAACGCGACACTGTACCTGAAGTTTTATTAAATCAACTTTTTAAATCAACAAGATTACAAGTACGCTTCCCTGTTAATATGCTTGCTTTAGTTAAAGGAGCTCCTGTACTTCTCAACATGAAACAAGCTTTGGAAGTATATCTTGATCATCAAATTGATGTTCTTGTTAGAAAAACAAAGTTTGTGCTTAATAAACAACAAGAACGTTATCACATTTTAAGCGGACTTTTAATTGCTGCTTTAAATATTGATGAGGTTGTTGCAATTATTAAAAAATCAGCAAATAACCAGGAAGCAATTAATACATTAAATACAAAGTTTAAGCTTGATGAAATTCAAGCTAAAGCAGTTCTTGACATGCGTTTAAGGAGCTTAAGCGTACTTGAAGTTAACAAACTTCAAACTGAACAAAAAGAGTTAAAAGATTCAATTGAATTTTGTAAGAAAGTGTTAGCTGATCAAAAATTACAGCTAAAAATAATCAAAGAGGAATTGCAAAAAATCAATGATCAGTTTGGTGATGAAAGAAGAAGTGAAATTCTCTATGATATCTCTGAGGAAATTGATGATGAATCATTGATAAAAGTTGAGAATGTAGTGATAACTATGTCTACAAATGGTTATCTAAAAAGGATTGGAGTTGATGCTTATAATCTTCAACATCGTGGTGGAGTTGGGGTTAAAGGGCTAACTACTTATGTTGATGATAGTATTAGTCAATTATTGGTCTGTTCAACTCACTCTGACTTATTATTTTTTACTGATAAGGGTAAGGTTTATAGAATTAGAGCTCATCAAATTCCCTATGGTTTTAGAACAAATAAAGGTATTCCCGCTGTTAACTTAATCAAAATTGAAAAGGATGAAAGAATTTGTTCATTGTTATCTGTTAATAACTATGATGATGGTTATTTCTTTTTCTGTACTAAAAATGGAATTGTTAAAAGAACGAGCTTGAATGAATTCATCAACATCTTAAGTAATGGTAAGCGGGCTATATCTTTTGATGATAATGACACTTTGTATTCAGTAATTAAAACCCACGGAAATGATGAGATTTTTATTGGTTCTACCAATGGATTTGTTGTTCGCTTCCATGAAAATCAACTCAGAGTTCTTTCAAGAACAGCAAGAGGTGTATTTGGTATCAGTTTAAATAAAGGAGAATTTGTTAATGGACTATCAACTTCAAGCAACGGTAGCTTACTTTTATCAGTCGGTCAAAATGGAATAGGTAAATTAACGAGCATAGATAAATATAGACTCACAAAACGTAATGCTAAGGGAGTTAAAACTCTAAGGGTTACTGATAGAACAGGCCCTGTTGTTACAACAACCACTGTTTTTGGTAATGAGGATCTTTTAATGATTTCCTCTGCTGGTAAAATTGTGCGTACCAGTTTACAAGAACTTTCAGAACAAGGTAAAAACACTTCTGGTGTTAAGTTAATTAGATTAAAAGATAATGAACGTTTAGAAAGAGTAACTATCTTTAAAGAAGAGTTAGAAGACAAAGAAATGCAACTAGAAGATGTTGGATCCAAACAAATTACGCAATAACTATGATTTCTTTAAAAAGAAACTGTTAGAAAGAAATGTAAATGAGCAATTATTAAATCAGTTTATTCAAACTGATAAACTAATGCGCAAAAACTTGCAACAACTTGAACTTGCTAACCAAAAACAAAGCTTGTTGGCAAAACAAGTTGCTAAGCAAAAAGATAATAAAAAGCTATTAGCTGAATCAAAAGAACTTAAGCAGAAGATTGAAAACTTAAATAATGCTTATAAAGATTCACAAAACATTAGTCAAGATTTACTTCTAAATTTTCCTAATATTGCTCATGAATCAGTTCCTGTTGGTAAAAATGAATCAGCAAACTTAGAACTTCTTAAAGAAGGGAGAAAACCAGTTTTTGATTTCAAACCTTTACCACATCGAGAGTTATGTGAAAAGTTAAATTTAGTTGCTTTTGATAAAGCTACTAAGATTAGTGGAACTAGGTTTGTTGCATATACAGATAAAGCAGCTAAACTACTTAGAGCGATAACTAATCTAATGATTGACCTTAATAAAAGCAAGTATCAAGAATGAAACCTGCCAGTTGTTATTAATGAATTAAGTTTAAGATCAACCGGACAACTACCTAAGTTTAAAGATGATGTTTTTAAACTAGAAAACACCCGTTATTATCTTTCTCCAACTTTAGAGGTACAACTTATCAATTTACATGCTAATGAAATTTTTAATGAAGAAGATTTACCTAAATACTACACTGCAACAGGTATTAACTTTCGTCAAGAAGCGGGTAGTGCTGGTAAACAAACCAAAGGAACTATTAGATTGCATCAGTTTCAAAAAACTGAGTTAGTTAAGTTTTGTAAACCTGAAAATGCTATCAATGAATTGGAAGCAATGGTTAGAGATGCTGAACAAATCTTAAAGGCACTTAAGTTACCTTTTAGAAGGTTATTGTTATGTACTGGTGATATGGGCTTTAGTGCTGAAAAAACATATGATCTTGAAGTTTGAATGGCAGCTAGCAATGAATATCGTGAAGTTTCTTCTTGTTCATCTTGTGGTGATTTTCAAGCAAGAAGAGCTATGATTCGTTACAAAGATATTAACAACGGTAAAAACAGTTATGTTGCTACTTTAAATGGAACAGCATTATCTATTGATAGAATTTTTGCTGCAATTCTAGAAAATTTTCAAACAAAAGATGGCAAAATTCTTATCCCACAAGCATTAAAAAAATACCTTGATTTTGACACAATCAAGTAATTTATGAATAAAGGTGTTTTTGTTGTTATTGAAGGAGTTGATGGAGCGGGCAAAACTGCTTTAATTGAAGGTTTTAAAAAACTTTATCCAACTAAGTTTTTGAACTATCAACTTACTTATACTAGAGAACCTGGTGGTACTTTGTTAGCTGAAAAAATTCGTCAACTTCTTTTAAATGAAACAATGGAACCTCTAACTGAAGCTTATTTGTTTGCCGCAGCTAGAACTGAACATATCAGTAAGCTAATTAAACCAGCAATTGAAAAAGAACAACTAGTTATTTCAGATAGATTTGTTTTCTCTAGTTTTGCATACCAAGGATTAAGCAAAAAAATAGGCATTGATACAGTAAAACAGATTAATCATCATGCGTTAAGAAATATGATGCCAAACTTTACCTTTATTTTGGATTGCAATTTTAAAGAAGCATTACAAAGGATGCAAAAGCGTGGTAATGATAATCTTCTTGATGAATTTATTAAAGGAAAGAATGATTTTGATACAGTTCGTTCTTATTATTTAAGCTTAGTTGATAAAAAAAACTGTTTCTTGATTAATGGTGATAATAAACAAGAACACCTAGAGAAATTTATTGAATTGTTAACAAGATGCTTACAACAACCCACGCATTACTAATCATTCAAAGAAAAGGTAGTTTCTTAAAACCTTTTCTTGATAATTATCTTACTAGTATTGTTTGTGAAAACAAAAATGGTTGCAAAAAGTGTATAAACTGTTTGGAAATTCTCAATAATAAATACAACAGCTTATATTGATTTGATCAAATTAATCCTTTCAAAAGAGAAAATGCCCTTCAGTTAGCAAGAATTTTTAACCGTGAAAGAACAAGTGTAAACAATAAAAATATTTATCTAATTGAAGAAATTGAAAAATTAAGCAGTAATTCTATAAATAGTTTATTGAGACTAGTTGAAGATAGTCCGATAAATAGTTATGGTATTTTTACAACTAAAAATGAAAGTTTAATTCTTTCCACTTTTTTAAGTAGAGTACAGAAAGTAGTTTTAAAAAAAGCTAGTAAAGTTCCTTTTAAAGTAAGCAAAAATGATCAAGAAATTATTACAAGTTTTTTTACTGTAGATGAACAAATTGAAGCAATTGAAAATGGAAGTTTTAACCGTTTCAAAATTATCTTAGATGCATGTTTAAACAAAAAAACAGGTACAGAACAAATTTATCATGCTTGACAAATTTTTAGAGATTTTTCTAATAGTGAAATTGCTCAGTTAATTACTCTAATAATTAATAAAACTGAAAATATAGATAAAAAATCAATTTTGTTTAATTGTTTAAAAGTTTTGCCATATAATCCTCCAAAATCCACTTTGTTTGCTAATTTAGTTAGTTGATAGTTATGAAAAGCGAAATTAATATTTTTGCACTAGCAACTGCACCTTTTAATAGTGCATTACATATTATTAGGTTTTCTGGTCCTGATGTTTATGAGATTTTAAACAAGATAACTAATAAAAAAATAACAAGAAAAGGGATGCAAATTCAACGCACATGGATAGTTGATGAAAACAATAAGCGAATTGATGATGTGCTATTATTTAAATTTGTCTCTCCAAATTCTTATACAGGAGAAGATTTAATTGAAATTTCTTGTCATGGTAACATGTTGATCGTTAATGAAATTTGCGCACTTCTTTTAAAAAAAGGAGGTGTTTATGCCAAACCTGGTGAATTTACCCAAAGGAGTTTTTTAAATGGAAAAATGAGTTTACAACAAGCTAGTGCTGTAAATAAATTGATTTTATCTCCTAACTTATTAGTTAAAGATATAGTCTTAAATAATTTAGCGGGTGAAATGGATCAACAATTAGAACAAATAGCTCAACAAGTTAATCAATTAGTAATGCAAATGGAAGTAAACATTGATTATCCAGAATATCTTGATGAACAAGTAGAACTATCAACTTTAAATAATAAAGTTAAATTGATTATTGAAAAGCTTAAAAGAATTATTGAAAATAGTAAACAACTCAAAAAACTTCACGATCCTTTTAAAATTGCCATTATAGGCGAAACTAATGTAGGTAAATCTTCTTTACTCAACGCTTTATTAAATCAAGATAAAGCGATAGTTTCAAATATTAAAGGTAGTACACGCGATGTTGTTGAAGGGGATTTCAATTTAAATGGTTATTTAATCAAGATCTTAGATACTGCAGGTATCCGTAAACATAAAAGTGGGCTTGAAAAAGCAGGAATTAAAAAAAGCTTTGAATCTATAAAGCAAGCTAATTTGGTTATTTATCTTTTAGATGCAACACATCCAAAGAAAGATCTTGAATTAATTAGTTTTTTTAAGAAAAATAAAAAGGATTTTTTTGTTTTCTATAACAAAAAAGATTTAATTACAAATAAGTTTGAAAATAGTATTTCTGCAAAGCAAAAAGATATTAAAGAATTAGTTGATTTATTAACTAAATATATTAACGAGTTTTATAAAAAAATAGATCAAAAAATCTATCTGATTGAAAATTGACAGCAAATTTTAATTGAAAAAATTAAAGAACAATTAGAACAGTTTTTAAAGCAACAAAAAAAATATTTATTTTTCGATGTTTTAGTTACCCATCTAAGAGAAGCTCAACAAGATATTCTTAAACTACTAGGTAAGGATGTAGGTTTTGATTTAGTTAATGAAATTTTTAATAATTTTTGTTTAGGAAAATAATGGAATACTTTGATGCACATTGTCATTTAAATTGTGAACCTTTACTGAGTGAAATTGAAAAAAGCATCGCTAATTTCAAATTAATTAATTTAAAAGCAAATGTTGTAGGTACAGATTTGGATAATTCTAAAATTGCTGTTGAATTAGCTAAAAAATATCCTGATCTTTTAAAAGCAACCATAGGTATCCATCCAAATGATGTTCATTTAGTTGATTTTAAAAAGACAAAAAAACAACTTAATGAACTATTAATAAATAACAGAAATTTCATAAGTTGTATTGGTGAATATGGTTTTGATTATCACTACACAACAGAATTTATTGAATTGCAAAACAAATTCTTTGAGATGCAATTTGAAATAGCTGAAACTAATAAATTGGTTCACATGCTTCATATTCGTGATGCTCATGAAAAAATTTATGAAATATTAACAAGATTAAAGCCAACTCAACCTGTGATTTTTCATTGTTTCAGTCAAGATATAAATATTGCTAAAAAGCTACTATCATTAAAAGATTTAAATATTGACATCTTCTTTTCTATCCCAGGGATAGTTACTTTTAAGAATGCTCAAGCATTACATGAAGCTTTAAAGATTATTCCTAGTGAATTACTTTTAAGTGAAACTGACTCACCGTGATTAACCCCTTCTCCTTTTCGAGGCAAAGTTAACTGACCTGAATATGTAGTTCATACTGTTAGCACTGTTGCTGAAATAAAAAAAATAGAAATTGCTGAAATGAAGCGAATTATTGTTAAAAATGCAAAAAAATTATTTTGACATTAAAAGTTAAATAAAGCAATTTATTTAACAAATGGATGTTAGAACTGAAAGATTAAACGAATTGTTTTTTGTTTATCATAAAAACTTAAAAAATCAATCTAAATCTAAATATAGCAGAGCAGTTAATTACTTAAAAAGGCGTGGATTCAATTTACAAGATTTTTTAAAAGTTGGGGGTGGTGTTGGTTATTTACAAAATAAAGAATGATTAAATTTACCTTTATACAGTTTTGATGGTAATTTAATTGGTTTTCTAAACAGAAAAGTTAGTTATAAAAAGGAATTTTTATATACACCTTTTAATAAACCTCCTTCAAAGAGCGAAGCTTTTGTAGGACTCAGAGAATTAGTTATTAAAGACAATAGCATATATCTTGTTGAAGGTGATTTTGACTGGTTAGCTTTTCGCAAAGCAGGTATATTAAATTCTCTTCCTCTTTGTGGTTTGACTATTTCAAATCAACAAGTTCAATGATTAAAACAAAAAAAGATTAAAAAGATTTTTATCTGTTTTGATAATGATTTAGCTGGAAAGAATGGAGCAAAAAATTTAAAAGAATATCTAACTAAGCAAGGATTTATAACAAAAGTTATAGAAATTAAAGCTGCCGCAAAAGACTGAAATGATTTGTTTTTATTAAACAACTCAAATTGATCAGCGGTTTTAACTAATCAACTTCTTTTTTAAGAATTTTTTAAATTTACTAATAATTGTTCTGATAATTATTTTAGTGATATTTAAATCTGGACAAAGCTGAACTAAAGCTCTCGCACCAGCAGCATCTTCAATTTCATTAACAATAACCCTATTATATCTATTTAAAAAGAAGTCAATAGCATAATAACCTTCCCTTAGGCGTTTAGCTATTTTCTTTATTTTTCTTTTAGTAAATCACTTTAATTTAAACAAGGAAACTTCAGCACCTTGTGAAAAGTTAGCTTTAAATTGATTAGCATTAGAAATTTTTTTAATAACTTTAATTATTTTTCCAAACAAAATATAAGCACGATATTCAACTGTGCCAATTGATAAAAAAGGTTGAACAATTCATTCTGTTGCATTTTCAATGTTTAAATGTTTGATCTCGTCAGCACTATTAACTAAATGTACATCTTTTCCACCGTGTGAATTACGTTTCTTAACGATGACAGGAAATGATTTGATTGTTTCTTTACTAAGAAGAGAAGAATTGACAGTTAGAAATCTATTTTGTTTTAATCATTTATATGTTTCGTATTTATCGTTTGCTATAAAAACAACATTAAAAGGATTAACTAAAAAAGTATTTATTTGATTATTGGTTTTTAAAAAATCTACTTTTCTTGAACGATTTAAAATCAATTCAGCTTCATTAATTTTAGCTTCGAAATTAATGTCTTTATTTTCAAGTAATAAGACTTCAGCATTTAGTTTTTTCTTTTGTAATTCCTTGATTAGACTTAAAGCAAATGTTTGATTTTTTTCAAAATCATCCTTGTTGTCATAAACAACTAATGCTTTTCTGTTTTTTAATTTAATTTTTCCCATTAATCTAAATTGCTTTTAAAAGCTCAATTGCAAGATTAGTATTTAAATACATTGAGCTTCTTGTTAATTGCACATTAGGATTTACTTCACAAAAGATCAATGATCTGTCTTGATCAAACAAAAAATCAATACCGCAATAAAAAAGTTGCATTACTTTACTAATTTTAACTGCTAAATTTTCTTGTTCCTTATTCAAAAAAAAGCGTTCTGCCTTTGCCCCTTTATTGAGATTAGAACGAAAATCACTATTATTAGTTGTATGTAAAGCACCTATAACTTTATTGTTCACAACAATAACTCTTACCGATTCACCTTTAGAGCAAGTAATGTATTTTTGCACAATTGCTTGTTGATTAAAAGACATTAAAGTTTTTCTTAATTTTTGTTCATCTAAACACAAAAAAACATAATCACCAAAAGAACCAAAAACACTTTTAACAATAACAGGAAACTCCATACTTTGTTTTATTTGATTAATAAAAACATCGAGCATTACTGGATTTCACTCCCTGTCAAAATTTTGAGGTCCTAAAAGTGTTTTAATCTGCTTTATGAATGGATATTGTGCAATGATAGCGTGACTAAGTCCTTTATTATCTGCATTGTTAATTCCAATTGAACTGTTAATTACTTCAAAACCATTGCTTTCTAGTCATCTAGCTAAAGCAATATTTTTATCCATAAAAAGAATTTTGTTGGATATGAAGGGTAAATTTGCTTTTGCTTTAGTTGTATTAATATCAAAACTAGTAAAGAATTTTAGTTCTATATCTAACTCTTCACTAGCATTTTTTAAAAGTTGAGTTTGATTTAATTTAGAGCTAATTGGATTAAATGCTGGATTGTAAACAACGTTTATTTTTTTCATGCAATATTCAAAGATTTTTTATTATTGCTAAAACTGTAAAAGGGCCAACACCGCCAGGCGTTTTAGTTCATCATCTAGCTTTTTTTTCAATGCCTTCAGGATTTATATCACCACAAAGTTTATTTTGCTTGTTTCTTGAAACACCTATATCAAATAAAATAACTCCTTTTTTAAAGTTTTTAGCTTGAAAAAAATGAGATTTTCCAATAGCAGTAAAAACTATATCAGCACTTTTAATCAATTCAAATGTATTTGGAGTATCTTTATCGCATGCTTGAACTTTATAACCACTAGTTTTTAAAAATTCATAAATAGGTTTGCCACCAGTTATTCCCAAACCTACCACAACAATTTTTTGATTATTAAATTCAAGGTTAAATAGTTCTTTTAGTGTTATTATAGCTTCAACTATACAAGGTTTAATTTCAGCCAAATGATTAGTTGTTAAACCATCAACATCTTTTAAAGGATTAATTGCTTCTAGTAGTGAGTTTTTATCTAAGTGTGGATAAACTGGCAATTGCAAAATGATACCAGTAACATTTACATCATGATTTAAACTAATTATTTTTTCTATTAACTCTGCTTGAGTTATTTGATTAGATAGTTTAATTAATTCACTTTTTGCTCCTACAGTGTTACAAGCAATAAGTTTTTGTTTAATAAAACTGTCTGATGAATCATCATCATTAGCTTGAATAATCACTAACTTACATTTTGATCAATCAAAATTCTTGTAAGTTTCTAAGATTGATTGCGCTTTTAGTTTTCCATCAAATGACATCTTATTTTGCCTAATATAAAACAAAACGTCTAACTTCTTATTTATGCAAAGGTAAGTTAGACGTTGGAATTCTTTAATGGTGGAGATGAAGGGTCTCAAACCCTCAACCTCCTGAGTGCAAATCAGGTGCTCTATCAGTTGAGCTACATCCCCATTATTGGTGGAAGTAAATGGACTTGAACCATCGACCTCACCCTTATCAGGGGTGTGCTCTAACCAACTGAGCTATACTTCCAAGCATAATCCTAAGGGTATTTAACTAATTATTATAACAATTTTAATTTAACCAAAATACCCCTCGAATTTTAACAGTTTTTATAATCAAAACAGCTAATTTTATGGGGCTTGTTTTAAAAGAATTTAACAATAAAATAAGAACAGCATTAATTCTCGCTCCTTTTTTCACTTTCGCTCAGATAGTGATTGATTTAATCATTCCTTCTTTTTTAGCAAGTGCTATTTCAGTTGTGTTTTCAATTGATAAATTAAAACAGGATGAGTCAGGCGGAAAGACAATTTCAGTTGATTTTATTGGTGGGGCTAATATTAATTTTGCTAATGTAAGAGAAGCGCAAATAGTTTTAGCAACCACAGTTATTTTACTTGCATTATGTGGACTTTTTTTTGGTCTAATATCTATTTATTGTGCAAGTTATGTTTCAGCAAACACTTCTTTTCTATTAAGAAAAAAGATCTTTGCAAAATTAATGCGAATCACAACCCCATCACATGACCATTATGGTTCTTCTACTTTATTAGTTAGATTAACAAATGATGTTTATTTGATGGAGGTAATTGCTTTTGATTTTTTAAGGCTAATTATTCGTGCTCCGCTTTTGTTTATAGGTGGATTAGTGTTTGCAGTAACTACAAATCAAGATATGTCAATATCTTTACTAATTACTTTTCCTTTGATTCTTTTGGTAATTGGTATTCTAAACCGTAAATCTATTCCTTTATTTAAAGAAAATCAAAAATCAGTTGATAAGATAAATGAAAGAGTAGAAGAAGATGTTTCAGGTTATAAAGTAATTCAATCTTTTAATCTTCATTCCTTTACAAATAACAAATTTAAGATTGCAAATGAAGGATGAAAAAAGAATAGTACAAGTTCTTTATTTATAAACTCACTTAACATTCCATTTACCTTTTTTTTAAGCAGTTTAACTATTATTATTGCTCTACTATTAGTTTTTCAATTAGATAGTAGTGTTTCAGTTGACCCATTACCGCAGGATGCAGCTATTAGACCTAATATCTTTGCTTTTTTCCAATATAACTTTTACATTGTTTTAGGGTTTATCTTAACCTCTTTAACAATGGTGAACTTTAATCGTTCTAGAGTTGCACTAGGCAGAATTAAAGATATTTTATCTCAGCCTGAAATAAAAACTATTACAAATAAAGATCAAAAAGAATTATTACCTACCTTGGAGTTTAGAAATATCTCTTTTGGTCTTGGCAATAAGAACAATAACAATTTTTTACAAAATCTTAGTTTTAAATTTGAAGCATATAAAACATATGGTATTGTTGGGCCTACAGGCTCTGGAAAATCTTTAATTGCTAACATTATCGGTGGTTTATATGAGCCTAATGAGGGTGAAATTCTCATTGGTGGGGAGAAAATTCAATCTATTGACAGTTTATATCTATCAGAAATGATAGGAATTGTTTTCCAACAAAACATCCTTTTTAAAGGAACAATTTCTTCTAATATAAAAATTGGTATTGAAACTAGAAGTGATTGAAAGAATCAATCTGATTTACAAAAGAATGAAGCGATGAAAAACGCAGCTAAAATAGCTTGCGCTGACACCTTTATTGAAAAGTTTTCTGATAGTTATGATCACAATGTTGAACAGTTAGGTAAAAACTTATCTGGTGGACAAAAACAAAGAGTTGCTATTGCAAGAACTTTAATTACAAAACCAAGAATTTTAGTTTTTGATGATAGTATGAGTGCTCTTGATGCTCTAACTGAAAAAAAAGTAAGAGAAAATATTGAAAATGATTTAAAGCTAACTACCAAAATCATTATTAGTCAAAACATTAATTCAATTAAACACGCAGATAAAATTTTGGTAATTGATAATGGCAGAATTGTTGGTTTTGATAGTGATCAAAAGCTAATGAAAAATTGTTCACTTTATCAAAAGATGAAAGAATCTCAAAAAGATTTGGGAGGTGATTTTGATGCAGTTAACTAGTGTAAAACCAAGTTCTTGAAAGATTTTAAAGAGATTAATTACTTCAATGGAAGGAAGTTGAAGTTATAAATTACTTTATGTTTTTTTGTGTATAGTTCTTGGTATTTTATATGGAATTGCTAACCCTATCTTATTAGCACAAGGTCTTGGTTTTATTTTTCCTATTACTAGTAGTAATGGTCGTGCTGTTGACTCAATATATTCATTAATTTACCCAACAAATTTAAATGTATTCATTAGGCTCACAATTGTGAGCGTAACTGTTTTTGTAGCTTATGCATTAATCTTTGTATTTAATGTAGCGCAAAACTATGTAGGGATTAAACTTTACCAACAAACATGTGCTACTTTGCGTTGAAAGGCATATTTAAAAATGCAGAGTATGTCAACCAGCTTTTTTGATACGCAAAATAATGGTGATCTTATGAGTAGGTTAACTAATGATATGTATAACATTGATAACCTATTCACTCAAGCTGGTGGACAAGCTATTCAAAGTTTGTTTAATATTTTAACAACCTCAGTATTAATATTTTTATTAAGCCCAGTTATTGCACTTATTTCACTTTCAATTTTAGCTACATTAATTACTTTTTCTTTTGCCTTTCTAAAGAAATCAAAAACTTCATATAGTCAAGTACAAAATAATTTGGGTGATATGTCTGGTTATATTGAAGAGGTTTTAACTAATCATAAGGTTGTTCATGTCTTGAAGTTGCAAGAGATAATGATTAAGGATTTTGATCAATACAACAAATCAATGATCAAACCAACTGTAAGAGGGAATACATATTCGATCTTTCTTTTTTCTTGGTTTGGTTTTATATCAAATATTACTTATCTGGTTTCTATATCAATTGCTACTGCTTTTAGTGTTAATTCTATTCCTTCATTTGGAATTAGTGTTATTAACTATTCATTCATGTTGTCTTACATTGCTTCTTTAAGGCAAATAACTTTAGCATTAGATCAAATCTTTACCCTTTGAAACTTAGTTCAATTAGGGGTTGTTAGTGCAGAAAGAGTATTTAAGGTATTAGATCTTAATGTAGAGAAAGATACTGCTACTATTGACAAATTACCTGATATTAAAGGTAATATAAGGTTTGAAAATGTAGCATTTGGTTACAATAAAGATAAACCTACTTTAACAGGAATTAACTTTAGTGTTAAACATGGAGATGTAGTTGCAATAGTAGGTCCTACAGGAGCTGGTAAATCAACTATTATTAATCTATTGATGAAATTCTATAAACCTTTTGAAGGAAAGATTTATATGGATAACTTTGAAATTAGTGATGTAACTAAAAAAGCATGAAGAGAAAAGATTTCTATAGTATTACAAGATTCATTCTTATTTAGCGGCACAATTAAAGAAAATATTCGTTTAGGCAGACAGGATGCTACTGATGATGAGATTATCGCTGCATGTAAAACTGCTAATGCTCATGATTTCATCATGCGTTTACCAAAAGGATATGACACTTATATTTCCAATAAAGCAGATTATCTTTCTGTTGGTGAAAGGCAATTATTAACAATTGCCAGAGCAGTAATCCGTAATGCTCCAGTTTTGCTCTTAGATGAAGCAACTAGTTCAGTTGATGTCCATTCAGAAAAATTAATTCAAGAATCAATAGGAAGGTTAATGAAAAATAAAACTTCTTTTATAATTTCTCATCGTCTTTCAATTATTCGTGATGCAACATTAATAATGGTTATTAATGATGGTAAAGTACTTGAAATGGGTAATCATGATCAGCTGATGAAACAAAATGGATTTTATGCACGTTTAAAACAATCTTCGGTTCGTTAATAAATTCTAATGACTGTTGCTGAAATTAAAAAACTTGCATTAAATAATCAGGTATTTAATGAAGCAAAAGCGCTTTTAGAAAAAGGTAATGTTATTTTTCCAAAAAAATTCTTAAAGCGAAAGAAGATCATTATTGAAGTATTAGATGGTAAGGTTTTTAAGGTTCAAATTAATTTAAAAACCGCTGCTGCACACTTGGATTGTAGTTGCTCTAATGATAAGCAAAATTGCGTTCATATAATTGCAGCGCTTTTGAAATATAATGATCTAAAAAATCAAGATAACAAAGAATTTGACCTTAATAAAGCCGATAAATTAGAGTGCAAAGAAGTTGAAATTCTAATTGAAAATGTTAGCTTAGCAATTGTTAATGGCAGCTGAAAATTAAAGATAGGTTTTGTAATTAATATTGATAAAGTTCAAACTAATACAACTGCTTTACGTTTTTATTGTTGTGATAATAAAGATGTTTATTTTCTACATACTGAAGATGAACAACTTTTCAGGATTGCTTTAGATAAATTTAATAGTGTTGAAAGACAAACATTATTAATTTTTGATCAGCTAAATAAAACAAAGCAAATGCAATATGAAAATAACAGTTTGCTTTTTAATTTAGATCAATTCCTAAGCCTAGTTAAGGAAGTTAAAAAACCTTCATTATTCTTATTAAATGAGGATAAAACTGACAATATTCTTTTCTTAAGAAGTCAACATAAAATCAATGGATTAAGCCACGTTTGTGGTTTTTTAAATAATAAGGTTTTTGATTTTGTATCCTACAATGAAAAAACTAAGCAAATTGTTTTACGCTTAGCTTATCTTAATAAGTTCACTGATTTTAAATTTCCATACAACATTAACATCTATAAACTTGCTTTTGGAGAAACATTATTTTTCCATTTTTTAATCCATTTAAAAATGAATGGTTTTAAAAACATCTTTTTTCAAAGTGATGTTGTTATTGTTAAGGAAAGTGAATATCTACCTAAGATGTTTTTGACTATTGAATTTAATACACAAAAAAACAAGTTTATAACTGATGCTTTTTTTAAATATAAGAATAAAAATAGCAATACTTTAACAACTGTTTACCCCCATCGCTATTACTTAGCTCAAAAAACTAATACATCAAACTTCAACCGTTTACTTTTTTATGAACAAGCACTACAAAGGTTTTATGAAGAATTATTTCAAATAGATTATTTAAGAAGATTTGAAAACATTCCCATTAAAGATAAGAATCAAATTGCGCTTTTTAAAACTGTTTTTGATGATTACAAAACCATTGATTTAGCAGAATTGAAACTTACAAGTAATCTCTTAAATTACAAACAGTTACATTTTTCAATAAGTGATATTAAAGCTTTAAAAATTGAAGATAGACAACTAAAAATTGAATTTAAAGCTGGCGGGATAGATCTAAAGTTAATTAAAAGTGTTTTAAGTAACTACTATAAGGGTAATGCTATTTGTATTGGTGAAGATGGTTGATATGATTTGAACGATGAAAATGCTAAAGCACTAATTTCATTTTGGAGTCAAATTGACTTAAGAAATGCTACTTGTGATGCTAATAACAATTTGCTTCTTGCTAAATACCACTTGTTTGAAGTTGTAGATACTATTAGTAAATACACTGATGTAACTAATTTATTAGATGAAAAAACAGCCTTACAATTAAAAATAGCTAGTGAAAATCAATTTCATCTTTCGTTAGATAATAACCAAATTAATAACTTACGCAAATATCAAAAAGAAGGAGTTAAATGGATAAGGGCATTAGAAGATAATCAGTTTGGTGGAATTTTAGCAGATGAAATGGGGTTAGGTAAAACTGCTCAAGTGATCTTTGCAATGCTGGATAGTTATCAATCAACAAAATCACTTTTACCTAGTTTAATTATCGTTCCAGCATCCTTACTCTTAAATTGAAAAAGTGAGTTCCAAAAGTTTGCACCTCATGTGAAAATAGTTACTGCTAATGGCAATTTTAAAGAACGCTCGCAGGTATATGAATCATTAAAAAATCAGATTTTGTTAATGAGTTTTAATGTCTTAAGAAGTGATATTAAATGAATATCTCAAAAAAAGTTCCATTATGTAGTAATTGATGAAGCACAAGGAATCAAAAATGAAAATTCTACTGTAACAAAAGCCGCTAAAAAAATTAAAGGTAATTTTTGCTTAGCACTTACCGGTACTCCTATTGAAAATCGTTTGCTTGATCTTTGATCTTGTTTTGATTTTGTTTTACCAAATTTCCTTGGTAATAAAAAACAGTTTTCAGATCAATTTGAAAAAGAAAAAAATGATGAAAGCTTTCAAAAATTAATGAAAAAAACGAGTCCTTTTATTTTAAGAAGGACTAAAAATAAAGTTTTAAAAGAACTACCTAAAAAAATTATTACTGATATCTATGTTGAACTTAGTGAAGAACATCAAAAACTGTATGATAAACAAAAAACAGATGGTTTGAAGGAGATTAAAGAAAGTGATGCTAAAAATGCTTTAAATATCCTTAGTTTAATCTTGAAATTAAGGCATATTTGTAGCTTAGTTAAAGACAATGATGTTAATGATTTTGAAGATAATTCCAAAGCTAATGCAGCTTTAAACATTATTTATGAAGCACTTGAAAATAAACGCAAAGTTATTTTGTTTACTCAATTTTTAGATGTAATTGATTGTTTTAAGCAAACTTTAAAAAATCAAAAGATTGATCACCTGGTATTTGATGGTAGAAAAACTGTGAAGAATAGAAACACTATTATCCAGAAGTTCAATAGTGCTAAAGAACCTTGTGTGATGCTAGCTTCTTTAAAAGCTGGTGGAGTTGGTATTAACTTAACTGCTGCTGAAGTTGTTATTCATTTTGATGTGTGATGAAACAGTGCTGTTGAAAATCAAGCAACTGATAGAGCACATCGTATTGGTCAAAGTAAAACTGTACAAGTTTATAGAATTATTGCTAAAAATACTATTGAAGAGCGAGTTTGTCAAGTTCAGAATCAGAAACAAGAACTTGTTAAAAAAACCTTGGTTGAGGATGTAAATTTCTTTAAATCTCTTTCACATGAAGAACTCTTAAAGCTTTTTGAATAAAGCAAGAATTATAATTAACACTCTAAGGATGCAAGTGATAAATGGCTGCTGGTAAAAGGGATTATTATGAAGTTCTAGGGATATCTAAAAACGCTAGTTCTCAAGACATAAAAAGAGCTTTTAGAAAGCTTGCAATGCAATATCACCCCGATCGTCATAAAGCAGAAAATGAAACTACTCAAAAACAAAATGAGGAAAAGTTTAAAGAGGTTAATGAAGCATATGAAGTTCTAAGTGATGAAGAAAAACGTAAGCTTTATGACCAGTTTGGTCATGAAGGGTTAAATGCTTCTGGTTTTCATGAAGCAGGGTTTAATCCTTTTGACATCTTTAATAGTGTTTTTGGTGAGGGATTTTCCTTTGGAATGGATGGTGATTCACCATTTGATTTCATTTTTAATCGTTCTAAAAAACGTCAACAACAAATTGTTGTTCCCTATAACCTTGATATTGCTTTAGTAATTGAAATTAACTTTTTTGAAATGACTAATGGTTGCAACAAAACCATCAAATATGAAAGAAAAGTTTCATGTCATAGTTGTAATGGTTTTGGCGCTGAAGGCGGGGAAAGTGGATTGGATCTTTGTAAGGATTGTAATGGCAATGGTTTTGTTATTAAAAACCAACGTTCTATCTTTGGAACCATTCAATCCCAAGTCTTGTGTTCAACTTGCAATGGACAAGGAAAACAAATTAAAGTTAAGTGCAAAACTTGTCGTTCTAACAAATACACTGTTACCAATCAAATTAAAGAGATTAATATTCCAGCAGGAATGTATAGTGGTGAAGCTTTAGTTGATGAAAGTGGTGGTAATGAATTTAAAGGTCACTATGGAAAATTAATCATTCAAGTGAATGTATTGGCAAGTAAGATTTTCAAACGTAGTGATAATAATGTTATTGCCAATGTTTTAGTAGATCCAATGGTTGCTATAGTTGGTGGGGTAATTGAACTACCTACTCTTGAAGGGATTAAAGAATTTAATATTAGACCAGGCACTAAGAGTGGCGAACAGATTGTTATTCCTAACGGTGGGATTAAATTCTCAAAGAGTTTTAAAAGAAAAGCTGGGGACTTAATCATTATTATTAGTTATGCACGTCCTTGTGAATACACTAACTTAGAATTGAAAAAATTACGTGAGTTTATCAAACCTAATCAAGAGGTTAAACAATATTTAAATACTTTAAAAAATGAATACAAAACTTAATGTAAAAGGTTATCTAAATGTTGGTGATAACCATCAACTTTATTACTGAACACAAGGAAATCCTAATGGTAAACCGGTTTTGTATATCCATGGCGGACCTGGTTCTGGTACTGATGAAGGATGTTTAAAGTATTTTGATCTTGAAACAACTTGGATTATTTTATTAGATCAAAGAGGTTGTGGTAAGAGTAAGACTAATGATATCTTTTATGAAAATAACACTGATAAATTAGTTAGTGATTTTGAAATTTTACGTCAAAAATTAAACATTAAAAACTGAACACTCTTTGGTGGTAGTTGGGGTTCTGCACTTGCTTTAGTTTATGCAATTAAACACCCACAAGTAGTTGATAAGATCTTTTTAAGAGCACTTTTTTTAGCTAGAGAAAAAGACTGATCTGAAGCTTTAATGGGATTAGGAAAAATGTTTTATCCTTATGAACACCAACGCTTTATGGATAGTATTCCTAAAGCTTATCAGAACAGTTATGAACAAATTGTTAACTACTGTTATGATCAATTTCAAAATGGTGATGAATCAACCAAAGAAAAACTTGCTAAAGCTTGGGTGGATTGAGAATCAACATTACTTTCACCTATTAACAAAATTCATTCAACAGCAACAGACTTTAAATTAGTTGAAAAACTAGCTTTATTGGAATGTCACTATGCAGTTAATAAAAGTTTTTTGGATGAAAACTTCATTCTAGATAACATTAGTGTTCTTAAAAATAAAAGTATTTATTTGGCTCATGGTAGATTTGATCTGATCTGTCCTTTATATCAACCATTAGCATTAAAACAAGCATTCCCTGAATTACAACTTTATGTAACCAATAATGCTGGTCATAGTGGTAGTGATGCTAATAATTTAGCAACTATAAAACACCTTTTAAAAACTTACCTTTAATGAAGCGTTGTTATATTACAACCCCTATCTACTACGCATCAGGTAAGCCACACATAGGTCATGCTTTTACCACTATTTTGGCGGATGTAATTAAGCGTTTTAAAATCCAAAACGGATATGAGGCTTTTTTGCTTGTTGGCAGTGATGAACATGGCAATAAAATAGAAAGTAAAGCTAAAAGTTTAAATTTAGATCCTAAAACATTTGTTGATATTAACGCTCAAGCTTTTAAGTTAATGTGAAAGACCCTTAATATTAGTTTTGATCACTTTATTAGAACAACTGATGAAATCCATAAACAACAAGTTCAAAAAACATTTCAAGATTTATATGACAAAAAACTAATTTATCAAAGTGAATGAAAAGGGGCATATTGTGTTGAGTGTGAACAAAATTACTTTACTTTTAATAAACAAACAATGTTATGTGAAATAGGTCATAATCTCAGTCTTGTCCAAGAACCTTGCTGATTTATTTCTTTTTCTTCTACTAAAAATTGAATTGAAACAACGATAGGAAAAAATCAACTTAACATTATTCCTAAATCACGTGCTTCTGAATTAAAAAATAACTTTATAAACAATGGTTTAAACGATTTAGCATTAACAAGAAAAAATGTTACTTGAGGAATAAAAGTTCCTTTTGATCCAAATCAAACAATCTATGTTTGGTTTGATGCATTGTTTTCTTATATCACCAATTTAGGATTTAGAAATGGTGATCCTAATTTTATAAAGTGATGAAATAATGACAATAAAGAAAGAGAAGTTATCCATCTTATATCACGTGAAATCACCAGATTTCACTGCATCTATTGACCGATTTTTCTACACTTACTTGATATTAAGTTACCAACCCAATTTTTATCACATGGCTGGATAGTTGATGGTGAAGGGAGAAAGATGTCAAAATCTTTAAACAACGTTATCTCTCCAGAACAATTAATTGATCAATTTGGTGTTGATGGTACAAGATATTGTTTATTAAAAGAGATGCGTTTAGATAAAGATAATCGTTGTAGTGTTAGCATCTTAAAAGAGATTTATAATGCTGATCTTGCCAATAGTTTTGGAAACCATGTTTCACGTACTTTTGGCATGATTAAAAAGTATCTAAACGGCAAATTAGAATACCAAATTATTACTGATAATGCACTTCAAAAAATAATGATTTTAATAGATGAATCAATCGTTCAATTTGATCATTACTTTAACAGTTATGAATTTTATAGAGCGATTAATCTACTTTTAAAAATTGTTTTTGAATTAAGTAAATTAATTGATGATTTCAAACCATGAGAATTGTTTAAAAATCAGGAATTCTCACTTTTAAAACAACTACTTTTTACTTGTGTTAGGTGTGTGCAGGTATGCTATGTGTTGTTAACACCTATCTTAGTAAATACTGCTTCAAAAGTTTTTCATTTATTTAATTTCGCTGATGATGCCTGTAGAAAAGATCAATTAAGAGATGCAACTTTATTAAAAAAAATTATTATCTCTAATTCAATGGAAGTTTTATTTAAAAGAGTAGATTAAGAAAAGTAGTATTAGAATTTTATTGATTTATGCAATTAGAGTACCTCAATCTTATTTCTCAAGCTAAAGTTATTGCAGAAAAACAATTTAAAGCTAACCCTTTTTCTTTTGAAACAATTTGAAAAGAAGTAGTTAAACATTTCAAGATTTCAAAACAAGATGAACCAAGCTTAATTGGTCGTTTTTATCAAGATTTTCTTGAGGATCCTAACTTTGTCTATTTAGGTGATAGAAAATGAAAACTTCGTGATTTTATGAAGTTTGATGAATGGAACAAGATATCACAATCTATGTTTGTTACAAAGGAGATTTTTGAAGAAGGTTATGAAGATCTTTCCAATAAAAAAGTAGAACCTGAGGAAGGAGTTGGTGATTTCATTATGGGAAATGATGGTGATGACAATGAAACTGGCAGTGAAATAGTACAAGGTTTAATTAATGATTCATTCAGTGAGGAAAATCAATAGTAGATATGCTTGTTAACTTTAAATTGATGCTTCAAAAAGCAAAGCTAGGTAAATATGCAATCCCTCACATTAACATCAATAACTATGAATGGGCCAAAGCTGTTTTAACAGCAGCAAATCAAGCTAATAGCCCAATTATTGTTTCAGTATCTGAAGGTGCTTTAAAGTACATGTCTGGTTATAGTGTTGTTATCCCGCTTGTTAAGGGTTTAATTGAATCACTAAGTGTTAAAGTACCAGTGACATTACATTTAGATCATGGTAGTTATGATGCATGTATCCAAGCATTACAGGCTGGATTTAGTTCAGTAATGTTTGATGGTTCACATTTACCATTTGAAGAAAATTTCAATAAATCTAAAAAGTTAATAGAGATAGCACAAAAAACAAATGCTTCTGTTGAACTTGAAGTTGGTACTATTGGTGGAGAAGAAGATGGTGTTATAGGACAAGGTGAGTTAGCTAATGTTGATGAATGTAAACAAATCGCTAGTTTAAAACCAGATGCTTTAGCAGCAGGAATTGGTAATATCCATGGTATCTATCCTAAGAATTGAAAAGGATTAAACTTTCCTTTGATTGAAACAATATCAAAAATTACTAACTTACCCTTAGTTTTACATGGTGGCTCTGGAATCTTAGAAAATGATGTTAAAAAAGCAATTAGTTTAGGGATTTGCAAACTAAATATTAATACTGAGTGTCAATTAGCATTTGCACATGAAATTAGAAAATACATTGAATCAAATAAAGACTTGGATCTTAACAAAAAAGGTTATGATCCTAGAAAACTTTTAAAAGAACCTACTCAAGCAATTGTTGATACTTGCTTGGAAAAGATTGATTTGTGTGGTTCTAGAAATAAAGCATAGATGTTAAGTGCAGGGATAGTTGGTTTACCTAATGTTGGTAAGTCAACTTTATTTAGTGCTATTACTAATTTGCAAGTTGAAATAGCAAACTATCCTTTTGCAACTATAGAACCTAATACTGGCATTGTTAATGTTAGTGATGAGAGATTAGATAAATTAGCTAGCTTAATTAATCCTGAAAAGATAGTTTATACAACCTTTCGTTTTGTTGATATAGCAGGTCTTGTTAAAGGCGCCAGTCAAGGTCAAGGATTGGGTAATCAATTCTTAGCAAACATCCGTGAAGTGGATTTAATTTGTCATGTTGTAAGATGTTTTCAAGATAAAAAAATTGTTCATGTTAACAATACAATAGATCCTGTTTTTGATTTTGAAATTATTGTTAATGAACTAATCCAAGCTGATTTTGAATTAATAACAAACAGAATCGGCAAGCTTAAAAGAAAAGCTGAATCAGGTGATAAAATCGCTAAAGAAGAGTTTGTATTACTTGAAATTGTTTTAAATGGATTAAAACAAGGTCAAATGCCCATTCAGACTCTAAGTGAAAGTGAATTGAAAACAATTAAATCACTTAATCTATTAACAGCTAAACCTATTCTAATAGTAGCCAATGTATCTGAGAATGACTTATTAAACCTTGATAATAATGAAGCTTTAAAAAAATTGAATGCTTTTCTTGATCAAAAAAAGATTCCCAAGGCAATCACAGTTTGTTCTTTAATTGAAAAAGAATTAAGCGGTTTGAAATTAGAACAACGTCAATACTTTTTGGATGAACTTGGCTTAAAAAATTATTCAGGTTTAAACCGAGTAATTCAAGCTGCATATCAAACTTTAAACCTTTGGTCTTTTTTTACTTTTGGTAAAAAAGAAGTTAGAGCATGAACATTTAAAAAGGGTTGAAATGCTCCTCAGTGTGCTGGGCAAATTCATTCTGATTTTGAAAAAGGATTTATTAAAGTTGAAGTAATTAGTTGAGATCAATTGTTTGCAATGAAATCTTTACAAGAAGCTAAAAAACAAGGTTTGATAAGATTGGAAGGCAAAAATTACTTAATAAAAGATGGTGATGTTTGTAACTTTAAATTTAACGTCACTTAAAAATTAATCTATTTTCAAAATGAGTTTTTTCAACATTTATTAATTAAAAATTAATGCTTTTTAAAGTTGAATCTTAATTCATTTTTCAATACTTTTTTAGGCTTCCTATTCTTTAATTAAATTAATACGCTTTTCTAAAAGTAAAAGTTAAGAAAAGTACTTTTATTCAAACAAAAACGTTTTTATAATTTTAGAGATAGTTGTGCCAAGTAAGTATTTATTCACCGTTATAATTCCAACATACAATTGTTGTCAATACATAAAAAAGGCATTAGATTCATTGCTTTTACAGAATGAATATTTTTTAAAAACACAAGTACTAATAGTTAACGATGGTTCACTAGACAATACTAAGGAAGTTGTTAGTGACTATTTAATAAAGTACTCCAATATTAGTTATTTTGAAAAAACTAATGGTAATTGGGGTAGTGTTATTAACTATGTTAAAAAAAATAAATTAGCCTTAGGTCAATATATTACTGTTTTAGATAGCGATGATTATTTTTTAAAAGATAGTTTTAAAAAAGTGGCTCGTTTCTTTGGCCATGACATGATCATTGGCGCTTTTTATTGTTATATTAATGAAAATAAAACTCGTTTTTTAAAACCTTATTTCGGTAAGACTGGTGTTATTAAAGAACATACCAAATTAAGAACCCCCCATTCCCAACCTATTGCTAAATTTTACAGTAATAAACTTTTCTATGAACTACATGATCTTAAGGAAAAGTTATTCTTCCAGGATTGTTTAATGTATCACGATGCTATTAACAGAGTTGAAAGTGTTTTTTATTTGCGAGAGCCTTTAGCAGTTTGGTTTTCTACAAGACCTGGCAATTCTACAACAACTTCTTGAGAAAATCCAAATAAATTTAATGCTTGGTGTGAAATTCTCCAAAAAATGAATTTGTATGGAGCTGGGATAGTAATCTACATCTATACTATGCTACCTGGATTTCTAAAACAACTAAAGAAAAAACAACTAATACTGAATTTGAACCATAAACCAGCTTACACTTGATTACCTAAACCTTTAGCGTTTATTTTTGGTGGTTTAATGGCATTTAAAACCAGAAAATACATTAAATATCCTAAGTAATTTATGGCAGAAATGATAGAAGCAAAAAATCTTCGTAATGGGCAAACCATCTTCGGTCCTAACAAAGAGATTTTATTAGTACTGGAAAATACATTTAACAAAACCGCAATGCGCCAGGGAATTGTTAAAACTAAAGTTAAAAACTTAAGAACTGGGGCTATTGTTTGGCTTGAATTTACTGGTGACAAATTAGAACAAGTAATTATTGATAAGAAAAAAATGAATTTCTTATACAAAGATGGTAATAACTTTGTTTTTATGGATCAAAAAGACTACAGTCAGATTGAGATTAATGAAAAAAAATTAGAGTGGGAAAAAAATTTCATTACTGAAGAAATTGAAGTTACTGTTATTACTTATCAAGATGAAATTCTAGGAGTTAATTTACCTGATTTAGTTCCTATTGAAGTTGAGTTTGCTGAAGATGCTATTCAGGGCAATACTGCTAACATGGCAAGAAAAAAAGCACGCCTTGTAACTGGTTATGAACTTGATGTACCCCAATTTATTAATACTGGTGATAAGATTGTAATTGCCACTGTTGATGGCAATTACCGTGAAAGGTTTAACAAATAAATTAACTAGAACCCAAAGACGAATTGCTGTAGTGGAATTTATCTTTTCTCTCCTCTTTTTCTTACCTAAAGAAGCTGAAGTTATTCAAGCAGATTTTTTAGAGTATGATACTAAAGAACGACAACTAAATGAATGACAAAAACTAATTGTTAAAGCATTTAGTGAAAATATCTTCTCTTTTCAAAAGAAAATTGAAGAACAACAATTGAAAAATCAATTAGAAATTCAAACTAAATACAATAAAATATCAGGAAAAAAGATTGATCTTTTAACTACTGCAGTTGTTTTATGTGCACTTAGTGAACAAAAGGCACATAATACTGATAAACCACTTTTAATTAGTGAGGCATTGTTGATTATGGATCATTATTCACAAGGTGCTGAAAAAAAACAAACTCATGCTTTATTAGATAAGCTCTTGTAATGAAACGTAACTGAAGACAACACTATAATGTTTTTTTAGCTAATCTAGTTTTAGTATTTGGCTTTGCTTTAAATATTTTGGTTGCAAAACAATCTTTAAATAACACAACGCCCCAGTTCAGGTTTTTGTTTGTAACTCCTTTTCTTGGCGTTGTCATAGGTGCTGTTCTCTATTTTTTTGATGTTAAGTGGTTTTTAATTGACTATCCATACAAGAAATTTCACTTTCAAAAAAAATGAGCAATTGTTTATTTATCAGGGGTTATTGTATTTTTTTTAAATGTTTTAATTGGAGTAGTTTTACTTGTTGTAATGGTTAATTACATTACTAACCAAATTCTTGAAAGGGAATATGAAAGATTATTTACAAATTCATTACCTTATTTATGATCAACAACAGGAACTAGTATTGTTTTAAGTCTTATTAGTATAGGAATGAGTAAAACTGCACATTTTTTTATTGATATAGAGATTTTGAAAGCCAAAAAAGGAGAACCCACTGATCCTAATAAAACTGATAATAGAGCAGTTGTTATTAATCTTGATGAGAATAAAAAGAATGAAAAAGAACAGTCCCCTCCTTCTGCAGAAATGACTAGTCTTTAATTTCACTACCAAATAACCTTTTATGAACAAGCTCATTTAAAGTGTTATCTTTTAAAAAAGTGCACACAATAACTGTTGCAAATTCCAAAGCACAACCAGCACTTCTTGCTGTTATTAATTTATTTGCTACTGTTACTTTTGCTGTTGATCTGTTTTCAGACATAACTAAATTTGGGTTTGGAAAAGAAGAATAGATCTCATCTTTAGTGATAATACCATGTTTAAATAGAACATTCGGTGTGTCACAAATAGCAAAAAGATAAAGGTTATTTACTTTGAAATAATTAATTGTTTTAAGCAGTTTTTCATCTTTATCTAAGTGTTTTGTAGCTCCTATTCCACCGGGAATATAAACTGCATCAAATTCTGATAAGTTAATGGTGTTGACAATATTGTTAACTTCAACAACACCATTACTAGCAGTTATCTTTTTTAATGAATGGTGATAACATGTTGTTTGTATTGTTTTAATGAAACTAAATACAACCATTACATTAGTATATTCAACATCATTCATCTCTGGATAGACAATAACAAGTATCTTTTTCATTTTATTTAGTACCAAATAAACGGTCCCCAGCATCACCAAGACCAGGGATTATGTATCTATTGTCATTTAACTTTTCATCAATTGCTGCAAGAAATATATCAACATGAGGATGCATTTTTTCTACTTTATTAATTCCTTCAGGTGCTGCTACTATAGCAATAACACTAATTTTGATAGGTTTATCTTCTTTAATAGATTTAATAGCAGTTAACAATGTAGTTCCAGTAGCAAGCATAGGATCAAGAATAATAACATGTGAATCAGAGATGTTTTCAGGCATCTTTTTATAGTATGAAATTACACTGGTTGTTTGGGTTTGACGATAGATTCCTAAATGACCAACTCTGATTTTATCTGAATAGCGAACAATAGCATCAATCATTCCAAGTCCAGCACGCATAATAGGTACAAGAACAATGTCATTTTTTAATTTGTAGCCCTTTGTTTTAGCAAAGGGAGTTTCAACTTCAACTGTTGCTAGTGGTAGCTGTTTAGTTGCTTCAAAAAAGAGTAATGAAGTGATTTGATTCAAGGCCATGCGAAACTGGGAGGTTGTTGTATTTTTATCACGCAGTTTTGTCAATTCATTCAAGATTAAAGCATGTTGAACTTTTTTTATCACGTTAGTTATCTTTAAATAAGTTTAAACTAAAAATTAGTTGAAAAGTTTATGATCATCTTGATGTTCAAATTCATCAAACAGTTGTAATTGTTCCATCGTTTCAACGTGTTTTTTAGTAATTTTGGTTCTTTTTTTGAAATCATTTAAGGAAGCAAATGGTTTTTCATTTCTTGCTTCTACAATTGAAGAAGCTACCGCTTCTCCCATTCCTGGAATAGTGATGAAAGGCGCAATTAAAACACCATTATGTTCAACAAACATCCTTGCATTAGAGTTTTGAATAGAGATTTGTTGCAACTTTATATTGCGTGCCATCATTTCTAAATAAACTTCATAACTTGTTAAAAGCTCCGCTTCTTTTGGTTTAATCTTTTTTATTCTGTAAAGCTTATTAAGTTCATCTAAACGGTTTTTAATAAATTCATACCCTTTTTCAAAACCATTAATATCATGTTCCTTTAGTTTGAAACTTAATAAACAAGCATAGTAACTCAAAGGGTGATAAAGCTTAAATCAAGCAATTCTTCAAGCCATTAAAACATAAGCTGCAGCATGTGCCTTAGGGAATAGATAATTAATTTTTAAACAAGCATTAATCCAATATTGTTCAACACCACAGTTTTGCATCAGGCTAACTTCTTTAGCATTTACTTTAATACCTTTTCTTACTTTTTCCATGATTTCAAAAGCATCTTTTGCTTGCATCCCTTTATTAATTAGATAAAGCATGATGTCATCTCTACAAGCAATTACATCTCTTAAAGTTAACCTATTGCTTTTAATTAGTTTTTGTGCATTATCTGCTCACACGTTTTTACCATGGCTTAATCCTGAAACTCTAATTAAGTCAGCAAAGTCTTTAGGTTTTGTCTGTTCTAAAATTTTTCTAACAAATTTAGTCCCAAATTCAGGGATACCAACCGCTCCTGTAACTTCATCAACAATGCCTGGTTTTAGGTTTAATGGTTTGTTTGAAGAAAACATCGAAATTAAGTTCTTATCAAAGTGAGGGATATTTTGGGGATTTATCTTAGTTAGATCAGCTAAGTGCTTTAACATTGTTGGATCATCTTGACCTAAGATATCAAGTTTTAATATGGCATCACCTAATGCATCATATTCAAAATGGGTGGTCTTTCATTCACTTTCAACATCATCTGCTGGAAAACCACAGGGAGTAAATTCATAAACAGAATGATCACTAGGAAAGATCATAATTCCCCCTGGATGTTGCCCTGTTGTTCTCTTAATTCCTATAAGCTTTTGTTTAAATCTTTCAATTTCAGCAGTAGTTGCAAGATCAACACGTTTAATGATTTCAAAATAGTTTCTAGCATAACCATAAGCAGTTTTTTCAGCAACTGTTGCAATTGTTCCTGCCCTGAAGGTGTTATTAACTCCAAATAATTTTCTGACATAATCATGGGCTTTAGCTTGATATTCGCTAGAAAAATTAAGATCGATATCAGGAATTTTATCACCAGAAAAACCCATAAAAGTAGCAAAAGGAATGTTATGACCATCACCTTTGAAACTTGCTTTTTCATGGCATTTAGGACAATCACGAATCATCAAATCATATCCATCATCAACACTGTCACTAACTTCAAAGTAATGACATTGTTCACAAAGATAATGAGCAGCTAATGGATTGATTTCTGATATACCAATTAAATTAGCAATTAAAGAAGAGCCTATAGAACCACGTGGACCTACAAAATAACCATCTTTAACAGATTGTTCTACTAATAGATGGGAAATTCAAAAGACAATTCCAAAACCATTACTAATGATTGCATTTAGTTCTTTTTCAATTCTTTCCTTAATAAGTTTAGGTAAATTTTTACCATACCTTTTTTCAGCTTGTTTTCAAGTTTTATCAATTAATTTTTGGTTAGAATCTTGCATCACTGGTGGATAAAGCTTGTTTTTAGTTGGTACTAATTCATTTAAGTCAAGTAGCTTCACTATCTTATTAGTGTTTTCAACGACTAATTTATAGGCAATATCTTCTCCTAAAAAACTCATTCTTTTTAGCATCTCATCAGTGGTGTGAAGAAATACTTCAGGAACGGTTTGTTCTTTTTCTTTATTGTTAAAGTGTCTATGTCATTTCCCACCTAAGCCCTTAGCACAAACTATTGCCTTATAATATTCATTTTCCCAAGGATGGATAAAGTAAGCATCAGATGCAACAGCAACTAATTTCTTAAGTTTTGTTGCTGTTTTGATAACTAGTTTGATTGCATCATTAATAAGTTCTTTTTTCAGTCCTTCACGTAGTGTATAACCAAGGTAAGCATTGGGTTGTGAAATAAGCACAAAGTCAACTTTTTCAATTGCTTTTTCAAGTTCATTAATTGGTTTTGTTAATGCAGCTTTAAAGATGTCACCCTGAACAGGGTTTTCTGTTAATAAAAAAGATTTTCTAAATTTAGCTAAGCTGCTAGCTAAAACTAATGGTCTGTTAGCATTATGATCTGTTAATGCAATTGATAACATCTCATATAGGTTTTGAAAGCCCCGTTGGTTTTTTACATAAACGATTGCTGTGTTTGTAAATACCCTTTTCATCAGATCAATTTGACACTTTTTATTTAGGTTTTGATCTATCTCTGTTAAGGTATTAATACCCATTTCTTTTAACTGCTTTTTAAAGTAAAAGAAAACTTTTTTTAAAGCTTCTGTATCATATTCAGCACGGTGTAATCTTTCATCATCAAATTCAAGTTTTAGTTTAGAACAAATATTGCTTAAAGTATGGGATGAAAACAAGGGATTCAATGCTCATGATAAACATAAGGTATCAATCAGTGGGTTTGTTAATGGTTTGATGTTGTATTTTTCAAATTGAGTTTGCAAAAAGGGTAAATCAAAATTAATACCATTATGAGCTACCATAACACAATCATCTAGATAATTTCTTATCTTTTCTAAACCTTGCTGTTGATCAATACCGCCTTCAAGCATCTCATCAGTTATTTTGGTGATTTCAGTGATTGTTTTTGGGATAGGTTTGTCAATTTTTAAAAAGAATTGCTGATGATCTATCTCGCTGTTATTCTTAATTTTGCGTGCTGAAAACTCAATAACATCATCATACCTACCATGTAATCCAGTGGTTTCAATATCAAAAATAACAAAGGTGGCATCACTTAACTTAGTGTTATCTGGGTTGTGAACAATTTTGATGTGATCATCAGTTAAGTTGAATTCCAAACCATAGATAGCTTTTAAATCATATTTTTTAGCCACTTCATAAAACTTGGGATAAATATGGATATTATCTTTATCTGTAACAGTTATTGCTTTTCAACCTCTTTCTTTAGCAAACTGTGCATATTCTTCAATGTCATTGATACCATCAAAAGCAGTCATTTTAGTATGAAAAACTAACTCCACTCGCTTTTGTTTTGATAAATCTAACCTTTTATAGTTATTAGGTATTTCAACAGGATTTATCTCTCTAACAATTCCATATAAGATTTGAGTATTAGGGTCACGTTCTACTTGGATATGGGCTTTTATCCAATTGCCAATAGTAATTCCTTCAATCTTTTTTTCATCAGTATAGGATCATTTCAAAATTAACGATCCACCTAATTGAAAATCAGTTACATAGATATTAAGTGTTTTTTTACCAGTTAAACTTTCATGGGTTTTTAATTCAAAGATTTGCCCAATAATCTTGACATCATCGATCTGTTGGTTAATCTTGTGGATAGGGATAAATTCTGTTGCAAATACCTTTGTTTCAAACTGCTTATCATATTGAGAAACAGTTACAGCTTTTACTTTTAATTTAGATTCATTTTTATCAATAGGATAAAGTGCAATGAAGTTAAAGTTTTTAAAACCAGCATTATTCATCCAAAAAATGAAAGATTTACTTTTTTGAACTAATCATTCAGTTAATTCTTTGGTTTGACATTGTGCTTTTAATTCGTCATTTTCATAACTAAGAAAATTGGGATTACTTAACTCTTGTTCAATGAGAATTTTGTATTTCTTATCTTTTGAAAAGAAACTGTGAAAATAGTCTTTAATAATAGCTATCGTTACAGAAGAAAAACTATTTTTTGATTTAAAGAATGGCTCATTCTCCTTAAAGGTAATGGTAAGTTTAAAAGATTCATTATCAGCTTTAAATCCCTCATTTAATTCATTAAATCCTTCATATAAAGCATTTCAAATATCAATAGTTAAAGGGCGACTAATAGTTATTGCAAATAGAAAAACCTTCTCTTCAATATATTTATTAAAGTAAATTGATTCAATCCTTTCAATTAAGCTGTTAAGCTCATTGTGGTCAAGGATATTGTTATCTATCAAAAAATTGGAGAGTGCAAGAACCTTTTTATCTTTTTCATTCTCAAGATTAAATACCATAAGCGTTTATTAAAAAAATCAAAATAAAAGATCGAAATTTATCAATAATTATTTTTAGTTTTAGCCACTTTTTCGTAAAAAAAAAAAAAAAAAGCAGTTTTTGCTATTTTAGACTAAAAGTGGTTATATACCAAAATTTAAACCTTCTTTTGGTTAGTTCTTACTAACAGTTTTAAATGTTACACAAGTTTTTCAAAGTGTGAATTTAAAAACTTCAAATAGTTGTTTATTCTGTATCTAATTAACCTTTAATCTTTCAATAATGAAAACAATTCATAAACTATTTTTAGGTCTTTGTTTACCCGCAACATTAGGTCCTTTACTTGGAATTGTTGTTACAAATACTGACCAAAGTATTAAGTTTACAAGCAAATCAAATTCGATTAATAAGAATAACCAAAATAAAGAGTTGGCTCTACTTAGAGATAATTTGATGAACGAAGCGAAAGTTGATGAACCACTTTCCTTTGAAAAACGGTTTGAAAACTTTAAAAATAAGTATAGTGATATACATAGCTTAAATAACAGTGTTTTTTCACTTCATGACGTTTATGACTTATTAGGTGGATTTAAACAATCATTGACAACATTTTTTGATGAAGTGATTGCCCAACAACAAAAGATCAAGGATGCAGATAAGATCTTTCCAAGTACTAAAGATAATCCACCTAAAGAAGAAAATCCTAATGTTTTAGATACACTAGCTAACTACCAAGGAGCAGGATTTTTCCCTAGTTTAGGTAAAAATGGTTTTAATTTACCTGAAGCAGTGTTCCAAAATTTCACTGATTTTAGGATTAATGACTACAAGATTAAAAATTTTAATGTTGATCTTGTTAGTGAAAATGACATTATTAAACATGATAAAGTTCGTTATGCTTTTGAAGTTAAGTTCAATATTGCTTTAGTTTTATCTATTAATAAGTCAAATGTTGATTTTGACTTTGATTTCATTTTAAAGACTGATAATTTCTCAGACATTGAAAACTTTAATGAAATTTTCAACAGAAAACCTGCTTTACAATTTCGTTTTTATACCAAGATCAATGTACATAAGTTAAGTTTCAATGGTAGTGATTCCACTTACATTGCCAATATCTTGTTACAAGATCAGTTCAACCTATTAGAAATTGATTTAAATAAATCTATTTATGCATTAGATCTTGAAAATGCTAAAGAACGCTTTGATAAGGAATTTGTTCAACCTCTTTATCAAAAACGACGTGAAGCAAAGCTTGCTTGAGAAGAAGAACAGAGACGCATTGCTGAAGAACAACGTAGACAAGAAGAGGAGAGAGCTAGAATCTTAAAAGAGTTAAAAGAAAAAGCTGAGAAAGATAAAAGAGTTAAAGAAGCACAAAACAACCTTCAAAAAGCACTTGGTAACTTAGATACTTTCTTTAACTTCTTTAGCAGTGGTCAAGATAGAGTTTTACTTGGTTTTGATCCAAATAAATACAATGTGCAAACTCGTGAAGGTTTGTTTAAAGCATTACAAATTTCCTATTCTAACTTCAAAACTTGAACATTCTATATCTCCTTGTTGGGGTGAAAAGAAGGTAGTGTTAAACTGTTGAAAAAACCTATCTGAAATGCCTTGAGAGATGATAAAGCATTTCAATATGCTTTTGGTTTAGGTCCAAATACTTCTGAACAACAACTTGGTAGAGTAACCCTACCTGGTTATGGTTATGAAGGAATTAGAATGAGTGATTGGTTGAGGTGAGCATTGGGTTACTATACTAGTTTCACTTTAAGTCCACCTAAAAATGTTGAAGCTAATCTTATAGGTGATGCTAATGATAAAAAACACATTTGAATCTCACCTCATACTTTCAAATTAAACAGAGAGTATGGTGATGGTGAAAGATTCAAAGGTAAAGCATATCGTTTTAAACTATCAATAAGTTTTGAACTAGAAGGTCATTTAACTGCCCACTGATGAACAATTGCCTTTAGAGGTAGTATTCCTGGAAGCTGAAGTGGTAAGTTAAGAGTTACCCATGAGTTTGATGGTGATGTGCCTTACTATAGATTACATACAACTCCACCACAATATCGTTTAACTGATGATATGAAATTATTGTTTGTTCCGCACAGTATCCAAAGGGTAACTGCAGTTGGTAATGAAAGCATTAATGGTCTTCTCAGATCACAAAACCTTCATAACTTGGAACGTCAATCATATGAAGCGACTGCTCCTATTGATTTAATATCATATATGCTTTATGCAATTAGTGATAAAAAACCACCTCAAAAATAAGTTTTATATCATTAACGTTTAAATAAATATTATTGCTAAGATTACTTTAAACTTGTTAGCAAACTTTAATCATTTTTTAGCTAAATTAAACAACCAGTTAATTAGTAAACAGTTCCAGAATTAAAATCAAATATTAGTTAGTTTTTATTTTGTATTTTCAAAATTCTACTCAATTAGGATGATGGTTTCTTGCTGAATTGATAGGAACATTTATCCTAATTATCTTTGGTAATGGTGCAGTTGCCCAAGTTAATTTAAAGAAGATGGCTACAAGTGAAACAAAAGCCAAGTTTTTAACAGTTGCACTTACTTGAGGAATAGGTGTTTTATTTGGTGTTTTAACTGCTAATGCTATCTTTAAGGGTAGTGGTCATTTAAACCCTGCTATATCATTATTTTATGCAATTAATGGCAGTATCAAATCACCTACTGCATTAATATGACCTGGTTTTGTAATTGGGATTTTAGCTCAATTCTTAGGTGCAATGATAGCTCAAACAACACTTAACTTTTTATTTTGAAAACAACTATCATCAACCGATCCACAAACAGTTCTAGCAATGCATTGTACAAGTCCTAGTGTATTTAACATTACTAGGAATTTTCTAACTGAATTTATTGCAACTTTAATATTGATAGGTGGAGTTGTTGCTGCTAGTCACTTTCTTCATAACAACCCAAACTCTGTTCCTCCTGGATTTATGGGGCTTTGATTGGTTGCTGGGATTATTATTGCTTTTGGTGGCGCTACAGGCTCCGCAATTAATCCTGCAAGGGATTTGGGAACTAGAATTGTGTTTCAATTAACTCCAATTAAAAATAAGGATGCGAATTGAAAGTACAGCTGAATTCCAGTAATTGCTCCTTTATCTGCAGGATTAGTTTTATCAATAATTATTGGGTTTTCCCCTGCACCTGTTCTTTAAAGTTTTTGGTTTTAACAGTAACGTGCTTTTTAGTTAAAAATGAGTGGTGCAGTTTGCATCTAGCTTCATAAGCTTCTGCATCACCAATTAAGACAAGGTTATCATTAGTATTTTTATTTACTAGTCTTTGGGTTCGTTGTGCTAAACTACCACAAACATTGCAAATAGCATCAAGTTTATTAACTACATCAGCTATTGCTAAAAGTTGGGGAATACAACCAAAAGGCTCAGCTCTAAAATCAGTATCAAGCCCAGAAATAATTACATTTGTTCCTATCTCATTGAGAGTTGTAACAACTTCTATAATCTCATTTGAAAAGAATTGTGCTTCATCAATGGCAACAATTTGATAGTTTTTATCAACTAAGTGATCATAGATCTCAAAAGGAGAATTAATAGTTATTGCTTGATCATATTCACCGTTGCGTGATTTGACAATATTAGTTTGTCTAGTATCAATTATTGGTTTGAAGATAACAACTGAAATTTTGGCTATCTTTCACCGTTTTATTTTGTGAAGTAATTTCTCTGTTTTTCCAGAAAACATTGGGCCACAAATAACTTCAGTTCAGCCCTTTTTGGTTTGAAAAGATGGTTGATATTTACCCATATAATTTCGAAATTATAATTAATGACACATGAACTTCTTGCAAAAACCAAGGGGAGTTAAAGATTGGTTTGGTGATGAATTAGTTTATTTTAATTGGATTGTTAAAAAAATAAGATCTTTAGCATTTAATTGGGGTTTTAGTGAAGTTAAAACTCCGTTGTTTGAAAATGCACAACTTTTTCAAAGATCTAATGCTAATGCTGATATTGTTCAAAAAGAACTATACCAGTTTTTTGATAAATCTCAAAGAGAATTAGCTTTAAGACCTGAAGCTACTACACCAATAGTAAGACTTGCTTGTGAAAACAAATTAATGCAAGAAGCAAATTTTCCCTTAAAGTTATTTTGCATTGGTTCAATGTATCGTTATGAACGTCCACAAAACAATAGGTTTCGTGAACATTGGCAATTTAGTTGCGAAGTATTTGGTTTTTCCAACCTGTTTATCTTTTTAGATACACTTTTGTTTGCTAACTCTTTGCTTGAAGCACTTGGAATTACTGGATATGTGCTTAAAATTAATAATCTTGCTAACTTTGAAACACTTAGTAAGTGAAATAAAGCCCTAAAAGATTATTTAACTCCATATAAATTAGAACTAACTGAGCTTTCTCAAAAAAGATTAGAAAAAAATCCTTTGAGAATTTTAGATGACAAGATAGATCAAAAAAAATCATTTGTTAAAAATGCTCCTAAAATTACTGATTTTTTAGATGCAAGTGCAAAACAAGATTCAGAATTGTTAAAAACACAACTAAAAAAACACAATATTAGTTTTGAATGAACAGACAATCTAGTTAGAGGATTGGATTACTATACTGGATTTGTGTTTGAATATGTAAAAAATCAAGACACAATTTTAGCAGGTGGAGTTTATGATAACTTAGTTGAAGAATTAAGTAGTAATCCAACTCCCGCATTAGGTTTTGCTTGTGGAATTGAACGGTTAATTAACTGTTTAGAAATTGATAAAAAAGCATTTATTTTGAATACTAAACCAAAGCAGATGTTAGTAATTTGCTTATTTGAAGAAGCGCTTGAAGAATTGGTTTGACTAGCTAAATTATGAAGGGAATATAACCAAGTAACTATTTATCCTAAGGTTATTAAAGTTGATAATGGGATTAGATTAGCAAATCGCTTGGGTTATACTTTCATTGGCATTGTTGGAAAAACTGATTTTGACAAAAAAGCTATTACAATCAAAAACTTAGTATCTAAACAACAGACCATTTACACTTGAAATGAACTTGGAGAACGAAATGTGTTTTAACCAACGAATTTTAATTGGCTCAATTTCAACTGAACAACTCAATAAAACAATAGTTATTATTGGGTGAATTAAACGGATTAAAAAGTTAGGTGAAATTAACTTTATTATCGTTGGTGATAAATCAGGAACTATCCAAGTAACTTGCAAAGATAAAGAACAGATTCAACAACTTACAAGAGAAGACATAGTTATTGTTAAAGCCAAATTACAACGCTTAGATAGTGTTAGATTTGAACTGATAAATCCAACTATTAAACTTTTTTCAAAGTCAAAAACTCCTCCTTTAATTATTGAAGATGAAACTGATGCTTTAGAAGAAGTTAGGTTAAAATACCGTTACCTTGATCTGAGAAGACGTTTGATGCAAAAACGATTGTTATTGCGTCATCAATTTATATTAGCAATTCGTAACTGATTTAACCAGCAGGGTTTTATTGAAATAGAAACACCTACCTTATCCAAATCAACTCCTGAGGGAGCACAAGACTTTTTAGTTCCTGCAAGAATTAGAAAAGATTGTTTTTATGCTTTAGTTCAAAGTCCACAAATCTATAAGCAGCTCTTAATGATTGCAGGAGTTGAAAAATATTTTCAAATTGCAAGGGTCTATCGTGATGAAGATAGCAGAAAAGATCGTCAACCAGAACACACACAAATTGATTTCGAGATCTCTTTTTGTAACCAAAAAATGATTATGAATCTAGTTGAAAAACTCTTTTTTAGTGTTTTCTTAGATGTTTTTCAAATCAAAATAAAAAAGACTTTTCCTGTTTTTAAATTTTCAGAACTTTTTGAAAGATTTGGTAGCGATAAACCAGATTTACGTTATGGTTTTGAAATAAAAGATTTCACCTCGCTTTTTCAAGATCATCAGAATCAGTTCACTAAATTAATTGAAGCAAAAGGCATTATTGGTGGTATTGAACTTACTAATATTGAGTTAAGTACAGACAAAATTAAAGCATTAAGAAAAATTGCTAAGGACCATGATGTGAGTTTAGAAGTTCATAATAAAAATAATTCAACATTAAAAACTTCAATTAAATGTGATGAAAAAAACACTCTTCTGTTAGTAGCAAATAAATCTAAAAAGAAGGCATGAACTGCTTTAGGAGCAATTAGAAATGAGTTGAAATACCACTTGGATATTGTCAAACCTAACCAATACAGCTTTTGTTGAGTTGTTGATTTCCCTCTCTATGATTTTGATGAGAAAACAAATCAGTGAATATCAAATCACAACATCTTTTCAAAACCTAAACAAGAATGAATTGATAATTTTGAATCAAATAAAAACGAAGCATTAAGCGAACAGTTTGATCTTGTTTTAAATGGTTTTGAAATTGGTAGTGGTTCAATAAGAATTAATGATCCAATTGTTCAAAAAAGACTAATGAATTCTTTGAACATTGACCCAAATAAGTTTGCTTTTCTTCTAGAAGCTTATCAATATGGTGCTCCTGTTCATGGTGGAATGGGACTAGGTATTGATCGTTTAATGATGATTCTTAATCAAACTGATAACATCAGAGAAGTAATCGCTTTTCCTAAGAATAATCATGGTATTGAAGTCCATACAAACGCTCCTGATAAAATTGACAAAGAGGAGGTTAAATGATGGATAAAAGAACTAGTGAAATAGAGTTTCACTTAAAGAATCTTTTGGCTTGTGATGCATATAAACTTTCACACCGTTTAATGTATCCACAAGATACACAAAACCTTTATAGTATGTTAACTGCAAGAGGTGTTTATGGTGATTTTAAGGAGTTTGTTTGAAACCATGATTTTGCTAAAGAGATCCTTTTGAATGTATTTAATGGTTTTGTAAACAGTGTAATTGAAGTTAAAAAAAACAAATTGCTAGCTGCAGCATTGACAGATAAATTAGTTAGTGTTTTTAATGATCATGAATTGGCTAATGAATTCACACAACACATCTGTCATTTAGCTAGTTTCTTAGAGAAAAATAAAAAAATGCCGTTAGTTGCAAAGATCCATGAAAGTGATCAATCATTACCATTTAGAACTCCTTTAATAACTATAGAAGGAGTTGAAAATATTCCAAACAACTTTGTATGGTTAGTTAATTACTTTGAAACTGTACTTCTAGAAAACATTTGGTTGTTTCAAACTGCTTCTACAGTTGCTAAAAGAATTAAATCTTTACTTGAAAAATATGCTAAAGAAACCGCAGATGAAACAAGTTTTATTAATTTTCAATGCCACGACTTTAGTATGCGGGGCATGAGTAGTTTGCAAAGTGCTTTGTATGTTGCTAGAGCACACTTGCAATACTTTACTGGAAGTGACACGATCTTAGGTGGGGATAATTCTCGTTCAATTTTAGCTTCTGAACATTCAGTGATGTGCGCAGATGGTAGTAAACATGAATTGAAAACTTTTCAACGTTTATTGGAAAAGTTTAAAGATAAAAAACTTTCTTTAGTGATTGATTCTTATGACATGTGAAATGTCCTTGATAACATTATTCCAAGGTTAAAAAACTTAATCTTAATGCGTGGTGCTACGCTTTATTTGCGTGCTGATTCTGGTAATTATCAAACTCTTATTTGCAATCCTAATTACAAAAAGCAAGATAAAAGTACATGAGCAATGATCGATTACTTAGATCATCATTTTAGTTCAACTATAAATAAAAAAGGTTATAAGGTTTTAAACAAGAAAATTGGCATTATTTATGGTGATGGAATCACCTATCAAAAGATAGAATGGATCTTAAATTGTTTAAAAAACCATGGTTATTGTTCTTCAAACATTATTTTTGGAGTTGGTAGTAGCACTTATCAAAATTTAAACCGTGATACTTTAGGTTTTGTATACAAATTGACTGCTATTAAAAGAAATAATAGATGGATAGGCGTTAAAAAAACTCCCATAACTGATCTATCTAAAAGTTCAAAAGGCGGTAGATATAAAACAAAGCGATTAATTACAGTTTATTAATCAATTTCTTTCCATTTTAAAGCACGTTCAACTGCTTTATGTCAACTGTTAATTTTGGTTTTTCTTATGTTTGGGTCCATAGTGCTTTTGAACTTTTTATCAAGAGTAGTGAGTTTTTCAAGTTGATGAATGTCTTTTCAAAATCCACAAGCAAGTCCAGCTAAAAAACAAACACCAACTGCAGTGGTTTCTTTATTTTTAGGGATAGAAACAATTACATCTGCAATATCAGCTTGAAACTGCATTAAATAGTTTGATTTAACAATCCCCCCATCAGCTTTAATGCTAGTAATCTTATAGCCTAGATCACTTGCCATTGCATTTAATAAATCATTAGTTTGAAAAGCAATTGACTCTAAGCTAGCTTTTACTATGTGCTCTCTTTTAGTGCTTGCTTCAATTCCTAAGATAATACCCCTAGCACTAGCATCTCATCAAGGAGCTCCAAGTCCACTGAAAGCTGGTACAAAAACTAGGTTTTGTTCATTTTCTTTTGCAAGTTCTGCATAAAAATCACTTTCCTTTTCTGAATAGATAATTTTTAATGCATCCCTTAACCATTTTATAGCCGCACCCGCTACAAACACACTACCTTCCAATGCATATACAGGTGGATGATTTTCTAGTTGCCATGCTACTGTTGTGAGCAGATTGTGCTTTGAGAGTGTTGGTTTATCACCAATGTTCATGAGTACAAAACATCCAGTACCATAGGTATTTTTTACCATTCCAGGTTCAGTACAGAGTTGACCAAACAAAGCTGCTTGCTGGTCTCCTAAAACTGCTCTAATTGGTACAATACCTTTAGCATTACTAGATCAGTGATTAGTTTCAATATCACCAAAGTAAGCATTGGAACTCAGAACTTTAGGTAAGATTGAAACTGGTACTTCAAATAAATCACATAACTCTTTGGATCACTCCATTTTGACAATGTCAAATAAAAGAGTTCTTGAAGCATTTGAAACATCTGTAACATGCATTTTTCCATTAGTTAGTTTTCAGATTAATCAGCTATCAATGGTGCCAAATAACAACTTTTTTTGCTCCATTAGTTTCTTTGCTAAAGGAACATTTTTTAAGATTCAAGCTATCTTAGTAGCACTAAAATAGGGGTTAATAGGTAATCCAGTTTTTTGTTTTACTTTGGTTTGGATTAACTTATCCTCATTGAATTTTTGACATAGTGCTGCAGTTCTTTGATCCTGTCAAACGATGGCATTATAAACAGGCAAACCATTTTCTTTATTTCATAAAACTATTGTTTCTCTTTGATTGGTAATACCAACTGCAATCACTTCATGAGATTTGATTTGTGCTTTATTTTTAGCACTTTGCATGGTAGCTAGTTGGGCTGATCAAATTTCTAGTGGATCTTGTTCAACTCAACCACTATTAGGAAAAAAAGTGTTAAATTCGTTTTGTGCTATTGCTATTTGGTTAAGATTGTGATCAAAAACAATTGATCGACAAGAACTAGTACCTTCATCTAAGGCAATAATGTATTGTTTTTTTAGATCCATGATAAGTTGTAATTAGGATTTCAATTTATCTTCTTTTTTAACTTTAAATTAAGGAGTTCAACTGCTCTCTTAGCAATAGCAGGACTTGATGTTAAACCAGGGGATTTCATGCCACCAAGGATGATAAAGTTAGGATTGCTTTTTGCTGTTCTAATAACAAAGTCATTTGTTTCAATATCAATAGCTCTTGAACCTGCAAAACTATAAATACTATTTTCAAATTGCAATGAAGGAACCATTTTTTTACCAATAGTTTTAATTTGGTTAATTGAATCTAAATCTATGGAACGAGTTTTGTTTTTTTCAATTCCCTCAACTGCATTAGGTCCCACAAGGATATTACCATCTAACATCTCAGCAACAACTACTCCCTTACCATGGATAGTAGGTACCATAAAAATAATTGTGTTAATCTTAAGGTTGTTTTGATTTTTTAAAACTAGATATTGTCCTTTTCTTGTTGTTTGTTTAAAATTATCAACTTGTGTAGTTTCTGCTAGTCAATCTGCATAATGACCAGCTGCATCAATTAACTTTTTGGTTTTAAATTGTGGTGTTGTTTCATTGTTAATAAAAACTAAAAAATCATCATCAGAATCTATTTCAATTTTTGTAACTTTTTTATTTGAGTAGATGGCAACATTGTTTTGTAAACTAGCAAGGGCTAAACACTTGGTTGCAATTAAAGGGTCAATTAGTCAACTACCTTCAACTTTTAAACTAGCTACTACATTTGGATTGATAAACGGTTCTTGCAATAAAGTTTGTTGTTGATCTAATATTTGAATGTTTTCAACAGGAATTGAGTTTTTAATTCCCCTTTCTTTTAACAAATTTAATTGAAGTTTTTCTTCATTGTTGAAAGCAACAATTAAAGTAGCAATTTTTTTCCTTGGGAAGATTAGTTTTTTAAATCAATCCTCAATTCAGATTTTTCTCCCTAAGATGTTGTATTTGGCAGTTAGCTTATTAGGATTAGGATCAATTCCTGAATGGATTACACCACTGTTAGCCTGCGAAGTTTCACAACCCAAAAAAGCATTTTTTTCTAAAAGTGCAACTTTTAATTTATATTGGCTGAGTTCATATGCACAACTAGTACCGATGACACCCCCACCCACAATTAAAACGTCAATTGTTTGCATTAATTAATCTTCTAGTATTTAGTTAGTTATTTTGCAAAAAAGGATTAGTTTTATAGTTGTGATTTACTTTTTGGTATCTCTATAAAAAGTAGTATCAAACATTTTTTTATCTTTTGATTTCTTTTTACTAAAAATAATTAGCTAAAATACCGTCATATATGGGAAAGCTATTATTTGGTAAGTTAGTTTTTAAAAAGAGCTTGTTTTTACTGAGTGGTATGAGCAGTTTAGCAGTTTTTTTAACTGCATGTGGGGCTACCAAAATATTTGATTCCTCTGTACAGCTATTAGTGTCAGATAACTTTTCCACACTTGCTGATAAATCATTTTCACAAATGTCCTATGAAGGAATCAGGAGCTTTTTTAAAAAAAGTAAGGGTGTTGATTTACCTGAAGCAGATAGTTCACAATTACAAGAAGGCAATGGCTTGTGAAAACGTCCTGGTTTTACATTAAGTGATAGAATTGCTACTTTTAATAACATCAAAAATGATGGCTCTGATGTTATTGTTGCAACAGGTTTTAACCAACAAGAATCACTTCAAGCAATTACTTCTGATGACATTAGGTTTCAAAGTGATAAAGAAAGCTTAGCTAAAACAGGTTTTATTTTTGTTGATGGAGCTATTGAAAAGGAGTTTAATAAAAGAAATGGTGTTCCTCAATTTAAGTCAACTCCTACCAATATCTCATCAGTTGCTTTTAGAAGTGATGATGGTTCTTTTTTAACTGGAGTTGCTACTGCAGTTTACTTAAATCTTAACCAAGAATATTTCCTTGATAAAAGTGGTTGGTCAACTAATAGTAGTAATAATAACGAACTAACTGTAAGTGGTTTTGTAGGTATTGCTCTACCTTCAACGCTTTCTTTTCTAAATGGTTTTCGACTAGGTATTGCTTATTTTAATGAAGTGATTTATAAACATTTAAGCGATGCACAAGATTCATCTGCACAAGTGACCACTTCTAAACAAACTGTTTTAAAACAACTTCAAGTTGCAAATGGTGAAAAAAGGATTAAAAAGATTAAATGGATTTCACCAAAACAAGGAAGTGATGGAGAAACTATAAACATTCAAGATCACCAATCAGGTTCTTTTTCAGATACTGAACCTAGAGCAATAACAATAGCTAATAATTTAATTGATAAAGGAGTTAATGCTATCATTCCTATTGCTGGACCACAAACGAATTTAGTGGTTACTCAAATTGCTAGAAGACAAGCCCATACTGCAGTTATTGGCGTTGATAGTGCACAGGAATTGCTAGATATTAATATTGATGCTCCAAATAAAGATAAGTTAAAAATGGGGAATAAAAAGATTATTCCCTTCTCTTCTATTAAGGCTTTGGATGTTGCTGTTGAAAGTATCTTATCAACATTAGAAAAAGGTTCCAGCCAAAATGGTTATCAAGGCTTTGGATATAACAACATAGGTACAGTGAAAAACAACTCTGTTGGGGTTAGTGAAGCAGGTTATGAATTTTTAATAGATCCTGTTTTTTGAAAAAATACTAGTTCAATGCAAGCTATGTCTTTATCAGCAAGTCTAAAAGCTAATGCAGCATCTTCATCAGATAATAAGAAAAAATTATCAGAAGTTGCTACTAAGAAAAATGAAAACGGTTCGACAAAAAATGGTAGTAATGACATCATTGACAAATATGCCAAACTCTTAACAAAATCTAGTTCTTCAACTAGTATGAGAAACGGTAGTTCAGATAGCAATCAACAGAATTTTAAAACAACAGATAATGATGGTGATTGAACTATTGTTGGTGATGAATTAGGTAAATATAAGTCTAGTGAACTGCCTATTTTTACAGGTAGTTCTTCATACCCAACTTTTCAAACTGAAGCACAAAATGTTTTAGATGGTGGAGCGAATGTTGCTTCAACACAAGGCTTTAAATGAAGCTTTAAACAAATTTAGAATTTTGATTACTTAAAGATATGAAAAAATTTCAAGCAGTTATTAAAGACCCAGTGGGAATTCACGCACGTCCTGCTTCTATCCTTGCAAGTGAGGCTAGTAAGTTTAAATCTGAACTTAAACTGGTAGCTCCAAGTGGTGTTGAAGGTAATATTAAATCAATTATTAACTTAATGTCTTTAGGAATTAGACATAATGACAACATTACTATCAAAGCAGATGGAGCTGATGAAGAAGAAGCTTTAGCAGCTATTAAAGCTTGTCTTGAAAAAAATAAAGTTATCTAACTTAGCATATTTTAATCAATTAAATCTGTTTATTTTTTAATAGTAAAAACACAATTTAACCTTGTTTCTATTTAACAAAATTGGTTTGAAAAAGGCTATCAATTTTGCTGTAAAAAATTAAGATATTTTTTATCAAAAATTAGCATAAAAAATTGTTATACTAATTAACGTTTTTTATTGAAAATTAAGTATTTAAATTGAACGAACATTCTTTAATTGAAATTGAAGGTTTGAACAAGACCTTTGATGATGGTTATGTTTCTATAAGAGACATTAGCCTAAATATTAAAAAAGGCGAATTTATTACTATTTTAGGCCCTTCTGGTTGTGGTAAAACTACCCTGTTGAGGTTATTAGCTGGATTTGAAGATCCTACTTATGGCAAGATCAAAGTTAATGGTATTGACATTAAAGACATGGCAATCCATAAGCGTCCTTTTGCGACAGTTTTTCAAGACTATGCTTTATTTTCCCATCTAACTGTTTATAAAAACATTGCTTATGGTCTGAAGGTAATGTGAACAAAGTTAGATGAAATTCCAAAACTTGTAAGTGATTATCAAAAGCAACTTGCTCTTAAGCATTTAAAGCTAGAAAGAAAAATAGAGCAGTTACAAAAAAACAATTCTAATGCTCAAAGAATAAAGAAATTAAAGGAAAAATTACAAAAACTTTTAGAAATTAACAAACAAAAAGTTATTGAGTTTGAAAATAAAGAAAAACTACGTAGAGAAGATATTTACAAGAATTTAGAGCAATTAACAAAAGAATGGGATCTACTTTCTCAAAAGAAACTAAAAGAAGTTGAACAACAAAAACAAGCAATTGATAAAAGTTTTGAAAAAGTAGAGAATAAATACAAAAAAGATCCTTGGTTTTTTCAACACAGTGAAATACGTTTAAAACAATATCAGAAGAAAAAAACTGAGTTGAAAGCTGATATTAAAGCAACAAAGAACAAAGAACAAATCCAAAAATTAACTAAAGAACTTCAAACCTTAAAACAAAAATACGCTAATAAAAAAGCAATTGACAAAGAGTATGACAAATTAGTTGTAGCTTACAATAAGAAAGACTATTGAACTTCTTATTGAGAAACATACACACTTCAACAAAAAGAAGCTTTTGAAAAACGTTATCTTTCAAGAAAACTAACTAAAGCTGAACAAAATAAAAAAGTTAGTGATGTTATTGAAATGGTTGGTTTAAAAGGTAAAGAAGATCGTTTGCCTGATGAATTATCAGGGGGAATGAAACAAAGAGTTGCTTTAGCACGTTCTTTAGTAGTAGAACCTGAAATTCTTTTATTAGATGAACCATTATCTGCACTTGATGCAAAGGTTAGAAAGAATTTACAAAAAGAATTACAACAGATTCATAAAAAAAGTGGATTGACTTTTATCTTAGTAACTCATGATCAAGAAGAGGCTTTAGTTTTATCAGATCGGATAGTGGTTATGAATGAGGGAAACATCTTACAAGTTGGTAATCCTGTTGATATTTATGACTCTCCTAAGACTGAATGAATTGCTAATTTCATTGGTCAAGCTAACATCTTTAAAGGTACTTATTTAGGAGAAAAAAAGATTCAGTTACAGAGTGGTGAAATCATTCAAACTGATGTTGATAATAACTATGTTGTAGGTAAGCAATATAAGATCTTAATTCGTCCTGAAGACTTTGATCTTGTTCCTGAAAATAAAGGTTTTTTTAATGTTCGTGTTATTGATAAAAACTACAAAGGATTGCTTTGAAAGATAACCACACAATTAAAAGATAACACTATTGTTGATTTGGAGAGTGTTAATGAAGTTGATGTAAATAAGACCTTTGGTGTTTTATTTGATCCTATAGATGTTCATTTAATGGAAGTTTAACAAGATGCACATTAAGAAAAAATACTGACTTCTGCTCCCCTTCTTTTTATTAATGACAATCTTCTTTATTATTCCAATGGCATGGATTATTGTTAGTGGATTACAAAGTGAAGATGGGGCTAGTATTAGTCAAAAATATGAACCACTTGTTAGTGGCTTAGGTTTTTTTAACAGTTTCTGAACCAGTTTGTGGATCTCAATAGTGACTGTAATTGTTGCATTGTTGTTTTCTTTTCCTTTTTGTTACTTTCTCTCCCAATCAAAAAACAAAATTTTTAAAGCGTTTGTTATTTCAATTGCAACAGTTCCTATTTGAAGTAGTTTTCTTATTAAGTTAATTGGATTGAAAACCCTACTTGATTTATTAATTGGACTTTCTTTAAACAGAGTTGGTGATAACAACTTAACTTTTGGTTCAGGATATACCTTACTTGGAACAATTTATCTGTTTACTCCTTTTATGTTTTTACCACTTTATAACCACTTCTGTGTTTTACCTAAAAACTTGTTGTTAGCTAGTCAAGATTTGGGTTATAACTGGATTTACAGCTTTGTGAAAGTAGTAATTCCTTTTTCTAAAACCGCAATGTTATCAGGAATTGCTTTAACTTTTTTCCCTGCTTTAACTTCAGTTGCAATTGCTCAGTTTTTAGATAACTCTAACCAAGCCGAAACCCTTGGTAACTACATATTTACCTTGGGTAATAATGGTTATGATAGTGCAATTGAAAGAGGCAGAGCTGCTGGAGCAATTATTATTGCTGCTTTAATTACTTTTGCAATTTACTTTACTGTTGTTTTTTTGCCTAAAATTGTCCGTATTGTTCATAACAAATGAAAACAACATGAAAAAGCATTTTAAGAATTTAATTAAAAACAGTTATTTCTTTCTGTTAATAACTTTAATCTATTTACCACTTTTAATAGTTGTACTTGTTAGTTTAAACGGTTCTTCTTCAAGAGGAAATATAGTGCTTGATTTTGGTAATGTTTTAAATCCTAATCCTGATTCTAAATCTGCTTATTTAAGATTAGGTGAAACTGATTTTGCAACACCACTAATAAATTCAATCATTATAGGTGTGATCACTGTTTTAGTGTCTGTTCCTATTGCTGTTATCAGTGCGTTTGCGCTTTTAAGAACAAGGAATGCTTTAAAAAAGACAATCTTTGGAATTACTAATTTTTCTTTAGCAACTCCTGATATTATTACTGCTATCTCTTTAGTGTTGTTATTTGCTAACACTTGATTAAGTTTTAACCAGCAGTTAGGTTTTTTTACCATTATTACTTCCCATATCTCTTTTTCAGTGCCTTATGCATTGATTTTGATTTACCCTAAAATTCAAAAATTGAATCCTAATTTAATTCTTGCTTCTCAAGATTTAGGCTATTCGCCTTTAAAAACTTTTTTCCATATTACTCTACCTTATCTAATGCCAAGTATTTTTTCAGCAGTACTAGTAGTATTTGCAACTAGTTTTGATGATTATGTAATTACCTCTTTAGTACAAGGATCAGTAAAAACTATAGCAACTGAACTCTATTCATTTAGAAAAGGAATTAAAGCATGGGCAATCGCCTTTGGGTCTATTCTCATATTGATTAGTGTCTTAGGAGTCTGTTTAATAACCCTGCAAAAGTATTTAAGGGAAAAAAGAAAGGAAATAATCAAAATAAGACAATGAAAAAACAGTTAAAATATTGCTTTTTCTCACTTTTTGTTAGTCTCTCATCAATATTGAGTAGTTGTGGTTCAACAACATTTGTACTAGCTAACTTTGAATCTTATATTTCGCCCTTATTGCTAGAAAGAGTACAAGAAAAACATCCCTTAACTTTCTTGACTTATCCTAGTAATGAAAAACTAATTAATGGTTTTGCTAACAACACTTATTCAGTAGCAGTAGCATCTACTTATGCAGTTAGTGAATTGATAGAAAGGGATCTATTATCACCAATAGATTGAAGTCAGTTTAATCTGAAAAAAAGTAGTAGTTCAAGTGATAAAGTAAATAATGCCAGTGATGCAAAGGATTTGTTTATTGATTCAATTAAAGAGATCAGTCAACAAACCAAAGATAGTAAAAACAATGAATTACTGCATTGAGCAGTTCCTTATTTTCTTCAAAACTTAGTGTTTGTTTATCGTGGTGAAAAAATTAGTGAACTTGAACAGGAAAATGTTTCATGAACTGATGTAATTAAAGCAATTGTGAAACACAAAGATCGCTTTAATGACAATAGGTTAGTTTTCATTGATGATGCTAGAACGATCTTTTCACTTGCTAACATCGTTAATACTAACAACAATTCAGCTGATGTTAATCCAAAGGAAGATGGAATTGGTTATTTCACTAATGTCTATGAAAGCTTTCAAAGACTTGGATTAACAAAATCTAATTTAGATAGTATCTTTGTTAATTCTGATTCCAATATTGTGATCAATGAATTGGCAAGTGGTAGAAGACAAGGAGGAATTGTTTACAATGGTGATGCAGTGTATGCTGCATTGGGCGGTGATTTACGTGATGAATTGAGTGAAGAACAGATTCCTGATGGGAACAACTTTCACATTGTGCAACCCAAAATTTCCCCAGTTGCTTTAGATCTTTTGGTTATCAATAAACAACAATCTAATTTTCAAAAAGAAGCACATGAGATCATTTTTGATCTTGCTTTGGATGGTGCTGATCAAACTAAAGAACAGTTAATTAAAACTGATGAAGAATTGGGTACTGATGATGAAGACTTTTACTTAAAAGGAGCGATGCAAAACTTTAGTTATGTGAACTATGTTTCACCATTAAAAGTAATATCTGATCCAAGTACTGGAATAGTCAGTTCCAAAAAGAATAATGCTGAAATGAAAAGTAAACAAATGTCAACTGATCAAATGACTAGTGAAAAAGAATTTGATTATTACACTGAAACACTTAAAGCATTATTAGAGAAAGAAGATAGTGCAGAATTAAATGAAAATGAAAAAAAACTAGTTGAAACCATTAAGAAAGCTTACACTATTGAAAAAGATAGTTCAATTCGGTGAAACCAATTGGTCGAAAAACCAATTTCTCCCTTACAACGTAGTAATTTATCGTTATCTTGATTAGACTTTAAATTACACTGGTGATAATATGGAACAACCGTTGTGTGTTTTAGGGATTGAAACAACCTGTGATGATACAGGTCTTAGTATTGTCATTGATCAAAAAATCAAGAGTAACATTGTTATCTCTTCTGCTAACTTACATGTAAAAACAGGAGGAGTTGTACCTGAAATTGCAGCACGATGCCACGAACAAAATCTCTTTAAAGCAATAAGAGATTTAAATTTTGAGATAAGAGATTTATCTCACATTGCTTATGCATGTAATCCTGGGTTAGCAGGATGTTTACATGTGGGAGCCACTTTTGCTAGAAGCTTAAGTTTCTTATTAGACAAACCATTGTTACCCATCAACCATCTTTATGCGCATATCTTTTCTTGTTTAATTGATCAAGATTTAAATAAGCTGCAATTACCAGCATTAGGCCTTGTAATTTCAGGTGGACATACTGCCATTTATCTAGTTAAATCATTTTATGAACTTGAACTAATTGCTGAAACTAGTGATGATGCAATTGGTGAAGTTTATGACAAGATAGGCAGAGCAATGGGCTTTGATTATCCTGCTGGTAGTAAAATTGATAGTCTTTTTAATAAAGAATTAGTTAAACCTCACTATTTCTTTAAACCTTCTACTAAGTGAACTAAGTTTTCCTATTCTGGTTTAAAATCTCAGTGTTTAAACAAGATTAAACAAATAAGTGCTAATAAAACCCGAATTGATTGGAGTGAATTAGCATCCAATTTTCAAGCTACTATTATTGATCATTACATTGATCATGTTAAAAATGCAATTAAAAAATTTGCCCCTAAAATGTTGTTAGTAGGAGGTGGAGTTAGTGCCAATTCTTATCTATCTAACAGAATTAGTACATTAAATTTACCCTTTTTAATTGCTGATAGCAAATACACCAGTGATAATGGAGCAATGATTGGTTTTTATGCATCACTTTTAATTAATGGCGATAAGAATTAAAAGTACAAGAGTTGGTAGATTTGTTTCTGAATCAGTGGGATTAGGTCATCCTGATAAAATTTGTGATCAGATTGCAGATAGTATCTTAGACCAATGTTTACTACAGAGTAAAACTAGTCATGTAGCATGTGAAGTCTTTGCTTCTAAAAACCTTATTTTAATAGGTGGTGAGATTTCAACAAGTGGCTATGTTGATGTTGTTCAAACTGCTTGAAGAATTTTAAGAAATTTAGGTTACAACGAGACTGATTTCAGTTTTTTAAGCTGTATCAACAACCAATCACTAGAAATTAATCAAGCAGTTTTAAAAAATAATGAGATTAATGCAGGAGATCAAGGCATTACTGTTGGTTATGCAGTGAATGAAACAAAGCAACTAATGCCTTTAGGAGTTTTACTAGCACACTCGTTTTTAAAACAAGCAGAAAAACTAACAAAACAATTTGATTTTTTAAAAAATGATATGAAAAGTCAAGTGGTTTTAAACTACAGTTTAAACCAAGTTGAATGTGAAGAAGTTTTACTATCAATTCAACACACTAATGCTATTAGTTTAACAGAATTGAGAAAAGTGATTGAAAATAATGTAATTCTACCTGTTTTAAACCAATATGGTTTTCAAGATAAAAAGCCAACTTGTTTAGTGAATCCTGGTGGTTCTTTTGTTTTAGGTGGACCTATGGCAGATACTGGACTAACTGGTAGAAAAATCATTGTTGACACCTATGGTCCATATGCTCACCATGGTGGTGGTAGCTTTAGTGGCAAAGATCCTAGTAAGGTGGATAGAACAGGTGCTTATTTTGCACGTTTTATCGCAAAACATATTGTAAGTTTAGGCTGGGCCAGTGAGTGTGAAGTCAGTATTAGCTGAGTCTTTTCAAAACCCAATCCACAATCTATTACTGTTAAGTGTTTTAACACTAACATACAGTATGATGAAGTGTTAATTAATAGAGTTGTAAATAACTATTTCAACTGATCGATTACTAAAATTATTGACAAGCTAAAATTACTTGATTTTGTTAAGTATTCTGATTATGCAGTTTATGGACATTTTGGTAATGATCTTTCACCATGAGAACAGCCCACTGAATTGGATAAATTAGAATGCTTAATCAAAAATTTCCATTAGATCCTAATAAAAAAAAGGAACAACAAGGCGTAGTAAAACCAAATCTACCGGTTGTTAAAGAAAAGAAAAAACAGCCATTTAAAAAACCAAATTGGAGTGAATTTAAGCTGTTCAACTTTTTTAAAAAGCACACTTATTTTTGCTTGGTTGTATTAGCTTTTCTTATCTTGATTATTTTACTTAGCAGCTTATTTGCTATTCCACTTAGCCAAATACCTTCAAGTACTGTTTAAAAGAATTGTCCAAATCCACCAAACGGGTTACTACCTGTTTTTAATAGTTTACCCATTTCTGTTGCTTTTAGTTGCATCTTATTTCATTCCTTCATCAGTTTGTTTAACTCATCCATTTTTCTCCCTGATCCTTTTATGATGCGCTGTTTTCTATTAGGATCACGATTAATTAATTTGGGATGTCTCCTTTCTTCTCTAGTCATAGAGTTAATTAAAACCTTTCATAGTTCAATTTTGTTTTCAATTAATTCAGCATTTTCTTCTGATACAGAAAAGTTAGCAGGCAACATTTTTATCAGTGAACTGACACTTCCCATTTTGTGCATTTGTTGCATGTAGATCAAAAGATCTTCTAAATCCATTTTTCCCAAAAACATCTTGCTGATGGTTTTAGTTAAATCTTTTTTATCAAAAACTTGTTCAGCTTTTTCAACTAAACTCATTACATCACCCAAACCTAAGATCCGATTGGCTATCCTTTCAGGATGAAATTGTTCCAATCCATCTAATTTTTCAGAAACACCAATTAATTTAATGGGTACTTGTAAAAGTGAAGCTAATGAAAGTGCAGCTCCTGCTCTAGCATCACTGTCTAATTTACTGATAATAAATCCAGTTAGTTTTAAACGTTTGTGGAACGTTTGAGCAACATTGATAATTTCCTGACCGCTTAATCCATCTACTACCATGATAATTTCATCAGGATTTAATTCATTTTTAACACTTACCAATTCATCCATTAATGTTTCATTTGTTTGTAATCTACCAGCGGTATCACAAATGATTGTTTGACATTTTGCAGTTTTAAAAGCACTGAGTGCTGCTTTTGTTGTTTTAGCAACTGGTTGAGTGCCTTGTGCAAAAAATACGCTGTTAGTTTGTTGTGAAAGCGTTTCAAGTTGTTCAATGGCAGCGGGTCTGTAGATGTCCAAGCCTACTAACATTGTTTTTTGCTTGTATTTCTTTTCAAGTCAATAAGCTAGTTTGCCACAAGTTGTTGTTTTACCTGATCCTTGTAAACCAACCATCATTATTTTTAAAGGTCTTTTTTCATTTAGTTCTTGGTTGGGTTGGCTTAAGATATTAATTAGTTCTGTTTTGATTGTTTTTAATAGAGACTTTTGCAAATCTTGACCAGGTTCAATGGTTTGTCCTACTGTTTTATCTCTAATTGCTTTGATGAAATTTTTAACAACAAGCAGGTTAACATCAGCATCAAGCAATGCAATTCTAATCTCTTTTAGAACTAACTCTACATCTTTCTCAGTGATCGTTTGAGCGTTAATTTTTTTTTGCATCGTGCGCATAACGATGCTTGATAACATTGCTTTGAACATGATTTTTAATTATTTATTATTAAATAATGTTTTAATAAAACAATATTGCAATATGACCCCACATATAAGTGCTAAGAAAGATGACATTAGCAAAGTTGTTTTAATGCCAGGTGATCCATTGAGAGCTAAATGGATAGCTGAGCAATTCTTAGATCAAGCTAAATTAGTCAATGAAGTGAGGGGAATGTTTGCTTATACTGGGCAGTATAAATCTAAAACAGTTACAGTAATGGGCCATGGAATGGGGATCCCTTCTATTGGAATTTATTCATATGAGTTGATGAATTTTTATGAGGTTGAAACTATCATTAGAATCGGAAGTTGTGGTGCTTTAGCACCGCAATTAAAATTAAAAGATCTTGTTATTGCTTCAAAAGCATGAAGTGAGTCTATTTATGCTAAAGACATGGGTGTTGAAATTCCAGAAGATAAGATCTTATTTGCAACAAGTTCTTTAGTGGAATTAGCAAAAGAAACTGCGATTAAGAACAAGCTTGATTTTCATGAAGGATTAGTATTTTGTGAGGATGCTTTTTATCAAACTAGAAAAGATGTAATTAGTCTTGCTAAAGAAAAAAATAGTTTAGCAGTTGAAATGGAAGCACATGCACTTTATGCTAATGCAATCCTGTTGAAGAAAAAAGCACTTACACTCTTAACAGTATCTGATTCTCTAGTAACTCATGAAGCACTTAGTTCTGAATTAAGACAAAAGTCATTTAAGCAAATGGCTTTATTAGCACTTGAAATGACTCAAAAACTAATCTAATCTATGAAATTAGAATACAACCGGATTATTGATAGCACCTTAGTCAAAGCTGATACGCTTCCCCATGAAATAGATACTTTATGTGCTGATGCTCATAAATACCAGTTTTTTGCAGTGTGTGTTAATCCTAGTTATGTTAGTTATGCTAAAAACATCTTGAAAAATACTGCAGTTCAACTCTGTTGTGTTGTTGGTTTCCCCTTAGGACAAACAACCCAAAAACAGAAGGTATATGAAGCTAAGATTGCTATTAAAGAGGGAGCGGATGAAATTGATATGGTAATGAATATTGCTGAGTTTAAAAAACGTTGTGCTTGTGTTATTACTGAAATTAGAGCTGTTAAAAAAGTGTGTGGCAAGCGTAAATTAAAAGTAATTATTGAAACTGCACTTTTAACAAATGATGAAATCAAAGATGCAGTTAATGTTTGCATTGATGGCAATGCAGATTATGTTAAAACTTCCACTGGTTTTTCTTTCCGTGGTGCATCTTTAGAAGATGTTCAGATTATGAATAATGCTGCAGCAAATTTAATTAAAATCAAAGCTTCAGGTGGGATTAAAACAGCAAAGCAATTTATAGATTTATTTCAAGCTGGAGCTAGTAGAATTGGAACTTCAAATGCGGTCCAAATAATGCAAGAATTAAAAAAAATGAACCATGAATATCATTAATTTAATTAATAAAAAACAACGCGGAAAAGCTTTAAATTTAGCTGAAATCAATTGGTTTGTTAATGCTGTTTTAAACAAAACCATTGCTGATTATCAAATTACTGCATTTTTGATGGCTATTTGGTTTAAAGGGATGAACCCAAATGAACTTTTTTTATTAACAAAAGCAATGGTGGATACTGGTGAAATTATTAAGTTTAATCACCATGGCAAGATTAGTGTTGATAAACATTCAACTGGTGGTATTGGTGATAAGGTTTCTTTAGCATTGGTTCCTATCTTAACTAGTTTAGGATTTAGTGTTGCTAAATTATCAGGAAGAGGCCTTGGTTATACTGGTGGAACAATTGATAAATTAGAAGCAGTTGGAGTTAAAACAGAATTAACTGACCAACAAGCACAAGCATGTTTAGATAAAAATGATTGTTTTATCATCGGACAAAGTAAGGACATCGCACCAGTTGATAAAGTACTTTATGGTTTAAGAGATATTACTGGAACAGTTGATAGTTTGCCTTTAATTGCATCTAGTATTATGTCTAAAAAGCTAGCAGTTATGAACGAGTATATTTTCATTGATCTTAAATATGGAAAAGGTGCCTTTTGTAAAACTAAGAAAATTGCTAACGAACTTGCAAAACTGATGCAAAGTATTGCTAAAAGTTTTAAAAGAAAGCTGTCTGTTAAATTAAGTGATATGAATCAAGTACTTGGTAAAGCTGTTGGCAATGTAATTGAAGTTAATGAAGCTGTTAACTTTCTAAAACAAGATTTAGATCAAGTAGGACAAGATTTTATTGATTTAATGCAAACAATTGTTATTAACATTCTACTTGAAACAAAACAAGCAAAAACCAAACAAAAGGCTATTGAACTTTATCAGGATGTTTTAACTAGTAAAAAAGCATGAAATCGCTTTTTATCTTTTATTGAATCTCAAGGAGGAAATGTTGAATTATTTACTCAAAAAGAAGGTTTTTTTAAACCTAAGTATAAGGCATCTATAAAAGCTGAAAAAAGTGGTATACTACATTTTACTGATCCAATTGATTTAGCTAAAATTGGGATTAATCTAGGGGCAGGTAGGATGAAGAAAACAGATCAAATTGATCCAATGGCAGGGTTATTTTTAATGAAAAAAGATAATGAGTCTGTGGCAGTTGGAGACACTGTATTAAACCTGTATAGTTCTAGTCCTATTAGCAATGAATATATCTCTGCTGCTCAAAAAACAATAATTATTAATAAATAAAAATTCCTATGAAGGTGAATTTAGAGTGGATAATTAAACAGTTACAAATGATAGTTAAAAGAGCATATACTCCCTTTTCTAACTTTAAAGTTGCATGTATGATTATTGCTAACAACCAAACTTTTTTTGGAGTTAACATTGAAAATTCTTCCTTTCCAGTAACTTTGTGTGCTGAAAGAAGCGCCATTGCTAGCATGGTTACAAGTGGTCATAGGAAAATTGATTATGTTTTTGTTTACTTCAATACTAAAAATAAGAGTAACTCACCCTGTGGAATGTGCAGACAAAACTTACTGGAATTTTCCCATCAAAAAACAAAGCTTTTTTGTATTGATAATGATAGTAGTTATAAACAATTTTCCATTGATGAATTATTAATGAATGGTTTTAAAAAGAGCTAATGGATAAACTTAGATTAGAAGTTGAAAGATGGTTAAATCATCCTAATGTTAATTGGGAGTTAAAACAACAAATTAAGGAGTTGAATGAATCAGAAATTCAAGAACTTTTTAGTTTGGAAAAACCTTTATTTGGCACTGCAGGTGTAAGAAACAAAATGGCACCAGGTTATCATGGTATGAATGTTTTTTCTTATGCCTATTTGACCCAAGGTTATGTTAAGTACATTGAATCCATCAATGAACCAAAGCGTCAACTACGGTTTTTAGTAGCACGTGATACAAGAAAAAATGGTGGTTTATTTTTAGAAACGGTTTGTGATGTAATTACATCTATGGGTCATTTGGCTTATGTGTTTGATGATAACCAGCCAGTTTCAACACCTCTAGTGTCCCATGTCATTTTTAAATATGGTTTTAGTGGAGGTATTAATATCACAGCTAGCCATAACCCTAAAGATGATAATGGTTTTAAGGTTTATGATCATACTGGTGCACAGCTTTTAGACACACAAACAAACCAATTGTTAAGTGATTTACCTTGTGTTACATCTATGCTAGATTTGGAATTACAACCAAATCCAAAGTTTGTCCATACTCTTGACAATGAAAAGGTTTATAAAAACTATTTCAGAGAGTTGAAAAAGGTGTTGGTTATTAACAACAACAATTTCAAAGACATTAAGGTAGTTTTTAGTGGGCTTAATGGGACTTCAGTTTGCTTAATGCAACGCTTTTTAAAGTACCTTGGTTATAGCAATATTATCAGTGTTGAGGAACAAAATTGGTTTGATGAGAATTTTGAAAATGCTCCTAACTTAAATCCAGAGTATAAAGATACATGGATATTAGCACAAAAATATGCTAAGAAAAATAATGCTAAGTTAATTATTATGGCAGACCCTGATGCTGATAGATTTGCAATTGCAGAGTTAAATAATAATCAATGACATTATTTTTCAGGTAATGAAACAGGAGCAATTACTGCTTACTATAAACTTAATCATAAGGTTTTTAAATCACCTTACATTGTCTCAACTTTTGTCTCAACTTATTTGGTAAATAAGATTGCTAAAAGATATGGCGCTTTTGTGCATAGAACCAATGTTGGTTTTAAGTACATTGGTCAAGCAATTAATGAGTTATCACAAACAAACGAATTAGTTGTTGGTTTTGAAGAGGCAATTGGTTTAATAACTAGTGATAAATTAAACCGCGAGAAAGATGCTTATCAAGCTGCTGCATTATTGCTTGAGATTGCTAGACATTGCAAAGAACAAAACATCACGCTTTTAGATTTTTATAAAAGAATTCTTTCTGAGTTTGGTGAATATTTCAATTTAACAATATCTCATCCCTTTAAAGCTACTGCTACTGATTGAAAAGAAGAGATTAAAGCTTTATTTAATCAACTTATAAATGCTAATTTAACTGAAGTGGCTGGTTTTAAAGTAGTTAAAGTCCATCTTGATAAACAAACAAATATCTTAGAGTTTGGTTTTGAAAATGGCTGGGTTAAATTCCGCTTTTCAGGTACTGAACCTAAATTGAAATTTTACTTTGACCTAACTAATGGCACTAGAGAGGCTCTAGAAAAGCAAGCTAAGAAAATTTATAAATTCTTTGTAAATTTACTCAAACTCAACAAAGCTTAAATTTTCTAAAGGTAAGTTAATTAATTGGGTTTTAGATGTTAATTCTATCTCTACAACTGCTTTGTTAACTGTACCTTGATAAAGTGCTTTTATCTGTCCTTGAACATGAATAGTATCAGTTAAATGTACCTCTACTAAATTACCAACACTAAATTCAAAGAGTTGTTCAACTTTATTGTCAGTATCAAGAATTTCATATTTGCCCAAAAAAGGAACTAATACTGATGGATCAAGTTTGGTTTGCTCACTTTGAATAATCGTTGCTTTTTCTTTCCATTCATCTTGTTCTTGACTATTTTGTAGTTTTTTAAAAGCTTCTTTTAGTTTTTCAGCATCAACAATTTCTGAATCTTCATCCTCTTTTGGTTTTTGAATGGCTTGTTTTTGTTTTAAGATATATTGAAATTTTTCATCAAATTTATCACTGTCCATTTCAATAATGGCAGTATTTGTTAGCATAATTCGTTTGCTAGGATTGATTGATATCCCTTTAAGCATTTGTTCTAAATTATTAGCATCTTTTTCATCTAAAGGGATAGGTAAAGCACCCCTGCCAGAAGAACCTACTATGCCAGTGATCCCAGGGAAGTTACGAACAATTCTTCAAGCATCTTCACTATAAATCATCTTTATGTAGATGTATCTACCAAGGAGATTTTTTTCACTAATTTTTACCCTAAGATAACGGTAATCATCAAGAACAAACCATTTGTTAAAAGTAGTGTTCTTTAAGGAACGAGGAAGTTTTCCTGATTTTAATGAATAAACTTCTTCATGAACTTCCCTTTCTTTTAGAACTTTAACATCAACAATCTCATGATTAAATCCTAAAGCTTGAATTTTAGCTTTTAGATTTTTTACAACAGCTTCATCTTTAATACTAACAGGAGCTACATACCACTTTGGTGTTAATTCACTAGCTTGCATAAATTAATTTTTAAATATTCCCAACGTAATTAACAATTGATTGATACCAAAAAAGATTCCTACCATCAGTCCACTAACTAGCAAAATTAAAAGAAAAATTATGATAAGTTGTCTACCTTTTACTCAAACAATTTTGTTGATCTCTTTATCAACTCCAAATCATAAATTAACAATTCGTTTTTTAAAAGGAAGCTTGGGTTTCTTTTCCTTTGCTAAACTTTCATGCTTTTCTTTTTCTTTAGTTCTTTCCTTATCTTTACTTTTCTTGGCTTCTGTTCTAAGTTTGAGCTGTTTATGTAACTCATGAATTGAAGCATCATCATAAGCAGTTAGCTTTTCCTTCTTTTTAAAGCTAAAAGGCAGTTTTTTTTCCATGGCTTTTTAAAAAGAATCTAGATGCTTAGTTTTTTGATTGCACTGCTTGCAGTACTTGTTGATGATAAGTCGCTGCAAAGGTTGTTTTGTTCACCGTTTTACATAGTTACGACTTAAACAGTCTTGACAGACAAAAATAATCTTTTTGCGCAACTTCAGTAGCAAATTATAAATTATCTGCTTGTTTTACTAATTTAATCTTTTGATAGCAATAGAGCTGTAAAAGGCCAAAGGGTAAAAAACAAGATCAGTGTAGAATTTTTTTGAATTTAGGTTCAATATTTTCACATGCAGTATTAATTGTTTTTCAAATCATTATGCTGATAACTAACTGGATGATCATAAAACAGATAGCAAAAACTCCTAAAACAATTAAAACTGCTCGTAAATTAAAAAAAATAGGATCACTTCTAATTGCACTTAAACTAGCTTTTCTAATTAAATCAAAGATGATACCAATCCCTACTAAAGAGATAATACAAACTAAAAAAAAGATACTAATTAACAAAAGAATCTCATTAAGGTTATGGAGTTTTTTAAATACTTTCATGGAAAAGTGTATAGAGCATACTTGATTTTAAATGCATTTTTTTAGCTAAATAATTGCATGCATCTTTTAACTTAACACCAATATCCATTAACTTCTTTATTTCATATACTAAGTATTGATTGGAAGATAATGTTTGGTGATTAATATTTTGATTATCAATAACAATTACAAATTCTCCTTTTAAAGTGATGTCAGGTAAAGTGTTTTCACTGGTGTTAAATCAATAATGTGATTCATGTAACTTAGTTAATTCTCTTCCTATAAAAACGTCATTGTTTTTAAAAACATTTTTCACAGTTTCTAAAGTATTTTCTAACCTATGCACTGCTTCAAAAAAAACGATAGTGCTTTTCTGATTTTGATAGGTACTTAAATAATTTTTGAGCTGATTTTGTTTGTGACTTAAAAAACCTAAAAACAAAAGTGGTGTTGTTTTAAAACCACTAGTGATCAATCCACACATTAATGCACTAGGACCATTAATAACTTCGATTCTTATCTCCTTATTTTTTGATATGATCCAATTAATCATTTCATTACCAGGATCAGATAAACTAGGATAACCTGCATCACTAACAAGACAACACTTAAAGTTAGTTATAAATTCCTCAGCAAAAGTTAAATTCTGTTTTTCTTTAAAACTGTTGTTAATAACAAACTTTTTTTGCTTGCAATCAATGTTGAGTAAATCCAGCATTTTTCTTGTTACTCTACTATCTTCACAGAATAACACTTCACAATCTTGTAACGCTTTTTTAGCTCTTTCACTTATCTCTTGAATATTACCAATTGGTGTAGCAACTACTTTAAGTGTTTTCATACATCTTGAAAAGTTAGATTTAATAAGTTAAGTTTTTTAAATAGTTGCTTGTGGTTAAAATAAGGTAAATTAAGATTATTGCATAAAAGTAATCGCTTTTTCTTATCATTTAACTTTAAGCTTAAATACTGATCTCATAATATGCTTTGATTAGCATTTTTTGTGATTGCAACACGATTATTTAAAGCAGCAATTAAAGCACTAGTTTCCATTTCAGCAATACCAGCTTTTTTAGCGTTTTTTAACCTTGCATTCATATCAACATAACAGTTGTAATAGTTTGTTAGATGTTGTTCTAATTTACTTCTAATCTTTTTGCCTTGTTGATCTGGATCTAATAACAAGATAACAGTTTGCTTTTCACTGATTTTTTTAATTAGGTTAATAGTTTCTTTTTTTAAAGCTGAACCATTTGTTGTAATTACATCTACATCAAAAATTTGCTGTAATTTAGCTTGGTCAGTTTTACCCTCACAAACAATTACCCCATCAATTTTTATACGTGCTTTTTGATCCATTCAATGTGACGTTCATATATTGCAGAAACTGATAAGCTGTTAGCGTAACACAGAACAACCTCTTCATATAAAGATGCTAGATCAACTACTTCAAACTGCTTTACAGCTTTAAACTTATATTGAGGAATAGAGTTTGATACAAACAAGAAATCAATTAGTTTTTGATCAAATGCTTCCATAAACTTTTGTTCTGCATCATTGTTAAACAAACCATGAGTTGCCATTACACACACTTTTTTAGCTTGTTCTTTTTGTAATAGCTTGGCTGCTGCAATTACTGTACCACCAGTATCTATCATGTCATCAACTATTAAACAGTTTTTATTTTTCACTTCACCTAAAACATTAATTGATTCAGCAACATTATGAGATGGTCTTCTTTTATCAATAATGGCTAATGGTAGTTCTAGTGTATTTGCAATTAACCTTGCTCTTTTAACCCCACCATAATCAGGGGAAACAACCACCAAGTCTTTTTTACCAAGTAGTTCTATAACTCTAAAAAGAAAGATGTGATAAGTTCTTAAAGAATCAACGGGAATATCAAAAAAACCTTGGGTTTGATCACTATGAATGTCAGTTAGAACAACCCTGTTAGCACCTGCTTTTGTTAACATATCAGCAATCAATTTACTGGTAATTGGTTCTCTTCCTTTTGTTTTTCTATCTTGTCTTGCATATCCATAATAGGGTAGAATGGCAGTAATACTTTTAGCACTACCTCTTTTCAATGCATCAATAGCAATTAAAAGTTCCATTAAGCTATCGTTAACATTAGGACAGGTTGATTGAAAAATATAGATATCTTTGTTACGAACTGATTCATCAAAACGGATATAAGTTTCACCATCAGCAAAGTGTTCGCAAACCATTTTGCCCTCTGAAATATTTAGTTTTTTGCAGATATTTTCAACCAGTGTTTTGCTTTTAGATAAACTAAAAATAACGTGCTTTTTATTATCGATACTCAGCTTCAAGCTCGCGTCGGATTGTTTTCTTTTTAATAGTTTCACGTTTGTCAAATTTCTTTTTAGGTTTTGCCAATCAAATTTCCACTTTAATTTTGCCATTTCTAAAGAATACTTTACTTGGGATTACAGATAAAGATTGTTGTTGTTTTTTATTGATAATTTGTTTAATTTCATGTTTATTTAATAAAAGTTTCTTAATTCTATCTGAAGCGTGATTTAATGGACCTGCAAAACTATAAGGTGGAATAGTGAACTGTTCTAAAAAAAGCTCATTGTTTTTAACAAAAACATAAGCTTCTTTTAAACTACCTTGACCTAAACTTAAAGCTTTAACTTCACTTCCTTTTAAAACTATTCCAGCACAATAAGATTCCATTAAATGATAGTCATATTTAGCCTTAGGATTGTTAACAAGAATTAACATTTATCAATGAAATTATCTGTAATTATACCTACTTACAATTGTGCATCATTTATTGAAAAAGCAATTAATTCAATTGTTAAAAATAGACCTAATGATTTGGAAATAGAAGTTTTAATTATTGATGATGGATCAATTGACAATACTAACAAAGTTATTAAGAAAATTCAAGACCAAATTAATAATTTAACTTTGCAGTATTTTTACAAAAGTAATGGTAACTGGGGTAGTGTTATTAATTATGTTAGAAACAATAAACTAGCAAAAGGGGAATGAGTAACAGTATTGGATAGTGATGACATTTTTTCAAAAAAAACAATTTCTATTTTTCAAAAATATGCCCAAAAACAAAGATATGATGCGATTATTTTTGACTACTATAAATGCTGAAAAAAGTTTTTGTGAAAAATTCCTACCTATGCAAGGTTTAGAAAAGAAATTAAAGGTGAATTGAAAAAACAAACACCTTTTTGTATTCCCTTAGCTAAGTTTTTTAAAAATGAGGTTTTCTATCAACTTCCTAAACTAAGAGAAAATGTTGGTTTTCAAGACGCTATTTATACGATGCATGCATTACAAATTGCAAATAATGTTTTCCATGTTTCTAAAGCTGGAGGATATTACTTTTTTAAAAGGGTAGGTAACTCTATGAGTATCCCTTGACACAGTTCTAGGTTTGATATTGAAGTACAAATCTGCAAGGATCTGATTGAAAATAATGCGCAAGAGATCGCTTTAGTGCATTTACTTCGTTTAAAATTTCGTAATTTAGTTGATGATAAAAAGATTAAATTTACAGTTAAAAGAGACTTTTGTTTTAGTGGTTTTAGTTGGTATAGTAGGTTAATTTTATCTCTGATGTATAACTTCTGATTGAAACGTTATTTCAACAGTTCTGAATAACGATTTTTTTGCTTATTTGCAATTACAAACTGTCATTCATTGAGTTTTCATTTTCTTGTCATTTCCTGAACCAATTGATCACCATCTTTAATCCAACAAGCAGGAAAGAACTTAACAATTAGGTTTGCTAGTGCAATAAGTCCTAAGAAGAAAACAATACTTACAATTACCCCTGGTAAAATACTTGTACCTTTTCCTTGAATTAAAACAGGCGCTTGGAGAAATACTGATTGGGTAATGTCAAATAAGGTGTAAGCAATATAACCAAAGCCCCAACAAAATCCAAAAAGAATAGGAAGTTCATTCTTCTTGTAATCTTTAAATTCATATGGCAGGATTAAATTTGAACTTGATAAACTCCAAGCAAATGCACCACCGATAAATGAAAAGATACTAATTAAAGCAAACCCAGCTGCACTACCAATACCAAGTGTTGCTGCAAACATGATGATTATAAGCAATACCACTATGTTAGCTGTTAATAAGAAGTGCATTCACCTCTTCTTGTCATAAATGGTTTTATTAAATGGTGAAAAAACAACAAAGCCCAAAGCATAACCAATAACTCAAAAAATAGCAAGTGTTGCTAAACCTGTTGTGTACACACCAGTACTTATCAAACCATTTGATCCTGATGGGGAAACAGTTTGCAAGATGCTAAATCAAGCTGGAGTTAACGGATTGACTATTAGTATTAAAACTATGCCATAAACACCAATTAATTTTCATGTTGTTTTATTCTTTAAGATATCTATGGATTTTGGTTGAGTAGTTAAACTCATATTTTCCTTAGTTTGCTTTTGAGGAAAGATGTGATCTATCTTGCTTTCAAACCATAAAAATAAACATAAGTTAGCAAACACAACCAAAATCATCACAGTCATAATGTAAACCCAGTATTGAGAGGCTACTTGTTGAACTTGTTCAAATAAAAACGGTGTGAAAACTACTGCAATCCCAATGTTAAAACCCCAAAGGTTAGCATTAGATAGGATTGATTTTTTTCTGTTTGAAGAAAGATTAGCAATTGCTGGTTGAGTATAAACTACTAAGGTAGTTCCACCAATAGCAATTGTGCTTCTAAAGATAATAAACAATGCATAACCAGTAATTGATGCAGCTGTACCAATACTATTACCATCCAAACCCTTAATAAGTTCAACACTTGTTCCATCTGCAAGCATCGTTTTACCATTGATCATCACCGGTCCAAGTAATTGACCCACTTGTAAATTGCTACTTAGTGAACTTAATTGAGTTTTTACTGAATCTGATAAAGGTCTTAATAAAGTTAATTGATTATGACCATTCAAAGGGTCTCCTATAATAAGAAAGGGAAAACAAACACACATGATTCCCATCATGATTAAAACCGCATAACGATAACCAAATTTCAAAACAACAACTCCACAAAGAATAGAACCTACTGCTCTCAATAAAGTGATAGTTCAGTTGGTGGAAGATGTGGCTATTTGCCCAGCATTTTCAGTAAAGAAAGAACTTAACCAACCACTGTACTGTGGTAAAGTGGTGGTTGATTGAGTAAGTATACCAGTTGGTTTACCACTAATTCGATCAATTACAAACCATTCAACTACAAACAATAGATACCCAAAAATTACTATGATCCACAGGGTAATAAGTTTCAGATCACTTACTTTTTTTTGACTTTTATTTTCCACAAATTAAGACAGAATTTACATTAGACTAATTTTAAAAGCTGTAGCTAATTGTTTTTTAGAACAAACTGAATCAAAGAATTTGAAATTGTCTTTCATTGTTAACAGCATTTAACAACAAAATTGAATAAAAATAAAAAACAGACCCTGATGGTCTGTTGGATATTTAATGGCGGAAGCGGTGGGATTCGAACCCACGCACCGTAGAACGATCTAACACCTTAGCAGGGTGTCCTCTTAACCACTTGAGTACGCTCCCAGTTTGTTGTTAAATTTATTATAAATATGCAACTAATTAGCGCTTTAGATGTTTAAAAATTTATTAAGACCATCCCTATTTTTTAACTGGAGCCAAAAAACATTTAAAAATAAATTTTCGTTTTTAAAACAAGCAGCAAATGCATTACAAAAACAGGCTGTTATCAATGATAACAATGTTGCATTTGAAGCTTTAAAAAAGCGTGAAGAAGAGATTACAACTGGAATTATTACTAGTTTAGCTTTACCTCACTTACAAAGTCAAAGTGTTATAGAACCTTTTGTTGCTGTATTTAAGGTTAAAAACTTAGATTGACAATCATTAGATCAAAAACCAGTTAAATTGATATTTTTAATTGGTGTTCTTGTTGACAAAACCAATTTGCATCTTGATTTCATTAGTAACTTTTCCAAGTTAATGTTGAATGAAACATTTGCAAGTAAGGTTTTAAATGTCACTAGCTATAACGGCTTGATTAAACTAATTGATCTTTTTAACCAACAAAAAGTGCAAGACCAACCAGCTGTTGAAACAAAAAAAGAGTATGACTTTGTTGCTGTAACAGCATGCCCAACTGGCATTGCCCATACTTTCATGGCTAAAGAAGCGTTGGAAGCATTTGCAAAAAAGCATAACTTATATGTAAAAGTTGAAACTCAAGGTACAGATGGGATACAAAATCAACTTACAAGTGACGATATTAATAACGCTAAAGGTGTTATTCTTGCTTGTGATCGTTTAATTGATTTCTCTAGGTTTTATGCAAATAAGAATGTGATTGAAGTGTCAACTACTAAAGCCATTAAAAAACCTGATGAGGTGTATGAATTAATTAAAAACCAAAAGGGTAAACAGCTTGCAAATAGTGCTAAACCAACTAATCAAACCCAATTAGCTGAAAGTGAAGGGGAATTCAACTTTAATAATTTTCACAAGCGGATTTATCGTGCCATTTTAAGTGGTGTTTCTTACATGCTACCATTCGTTGTTTTTGGTGGGATATTAATTGCACTCTCTTTTCTAATTGATATAAATAACGCTAATAATGCTGGTGGTAACTTTGGCACAATTAATCCTGTTGCTAACTGGTTAAATAAGCTAGGAGGAATTTCCTTTAGTTTAATTGTTCCTATCTTATCTGCATACATTGCATATGCATTGGTATCAAGACAGGGATTATTACCTGGTTTTGTTGTTGGTTTAATCTCTTCAGGACAATTTTTATTAAATATTGTTCTGACCAATGGAACAATTGAATGGTTAGCACCATCACAAGTATCAAGTGGCTTTTTTGGTGCTATCTTTGGAGGACTTTTGAGTGCTTGCTTAATAATTGTTCAACAAAACTACATCTATAAAAAATTACCTCAATCTTTGCAGGGAATTAAAAACATCTTGTTTATTCCCTTGTTTGGTACTTTATTCACTGCTGGTTTATTTTGGGTTATTAACATTCCTTTAATTTATCTAAACTATGGATTAAGTCTGTTTTTAAATATTATGAACAGCCCTATCCTAGCACCTTTACTTGGTTTTGTAATTGGGTTGATGATGTGCTTTGATTTAGGGGGGCCAATTAATAAAGCAGCTTATGTTTTTGGTGTTGTTTCTTTACAAAATCAAAATGCAGGAACAATTTCGATGGCTGCAGCTATGCTATCAGGGATGGTACCTCCTTTATCAATTGCTTTGGCAGCTTCCATTCGAAAGAGCTGCTTTGATAAACAGGAATTACCTGCAGCTTATGCTTGTTATCTGATGGGATTGAGTTTTATTAGTGAAGGTGCTATCCCATTTGTTGTTAAAAAACCTAAGGTGATGTTAACTGCTAACTTAATTGCTGGAGCAATTTGTGGAGCATTAACAGGAGCATTTGCCTTATCAATTCGTGCTCCTCATGGCGGTGTTTTTGTGTTTGCACTTTTAAAAACTACTTTACAAGGGATTGAAGGAGCTACATTACAAACTGGAGTTGGCATTGGTTTGGCATTGGTTTGTTTAATAATTAGTATGATAGTTGGTAGTAGTATTATCATTGGCTATGACTTGATTGCAAAACATAACCAAAGAAAGCAAAATCTGAATAGTTAATTACGCTTGCGCAATTGATTATTATGTTGATTTAAACAAGCAAAAAAATAGTGTTTTAATACCTGGTGGTAAGGGGATTAATGTTGCTATTGTAATGAAATCACTTGGTTTTGATCCAACTGTCATTACTTTTTTGGGACAACCCACTAAAAACTTATTTTTAGAGTTGGTAAAACCTTATGATCTAAATATAGTTAGCTTCATTTCTGAAACTAAAACAAGAATTAACCTTAAGTTATTAAAAGATGAAAAAACTACTGAAATTAATGATTTAAGTCCTTTAATAACAGATGCTAATCTAACTGAATTGTTAACTTTTTTAAAAGCTAATGTTAAGAATAATGATTTGGTTATCATCAACGGAAGATTTAAATTTGAAGCTTTAGAAAAAGTTCTAAACTTGGTCTTTACATTAACAGAAAATGTGGTTATAGATGTTGATGAAAGCAAAATGTTAACGCTTTTAAATCAGTCTAAACCACTAGTTATGAAACCTAACATTGATGAGTTTCAAACTATGATTAATACTTTTTTTCACGATCAACAAAGCTTAATAGCAGCAATTAAAAAATTTCATTACTGTAAGCTCTTATTATTATCTGATGGTGACAAAGGAGCTTATCTTTTTGATCAGAATAAGTTATTGTTTGTAAGTTCTATCACTCCTAAACAAGTAGTTAGCACCACAGGAGCAGGTGATACTTTGTTGGCAGTTTTTTTAGCAAATTTGATTCTAAAGGTAGATTTAAAAACTGCTTTGATTAAAGCAACTAACTATGCAAGTGCAACAATTAGTAAGTTAGGTGTTGTTGATAGTAAAGACAAAATTAGTGTTATAACCCCAAAAAGTTACTATTTATAATTAATATTTGATGGTAAAAAGAAAGCGAAAGCCTAAGCTTAATTCGCGTAATATTTTAACTATCCAGATTGTTTTAACAATCTTTAGTATGATCTTTTTTCTTACTTTGCTATCTTTAATCTTGTTTTTGAGTTTGCAAAGTAATTTAGCTACAGCTTTAGTTGAAAACAGAAATAAAGCTGTGGAACTTGTAGATAACATTGTCTTTTTTTAAAAGAACTGATTTTTAAATTTGTCTCTGACTAATTTATTAGTGTGTTAAACCTAATTAAAAATGTTATTCGTTCTTTAAAGAGTGCTAAGATTGCTTTAATAGCGTTAACTTTTTTAATTTTTGTTGCTGTTGGTGGTTTTGTGTTGTTAAATAACACAGTTAATAATTTTAACGCTGCTTTTAACTATGTCACCCACACTGGTAAATTAAGCAATGCCATCATTAATGAGCGTTATGACTTTGGTAAATTAGAGTTTCAAGAACAGACCAATAATTCTCAGAATAGTAGCGACAGTTTTACTTTAACTTTAACTAATGATTCAAGAACAAGTTTTATTAATAATGCCTTGAGAACTAACCCTTCTTTGTATGAAGGATTAGTAACCCAAACTTTTAGCTATCAAAACAAAACTGAAATGACTGAAAAAACCAATATAGTTAATCAGTCTAAAATTATTGCTGCTAACAATCTTAACAATGCATTAAGTAAAGATAAACAGCTCTTAGTTTCAGGTCAACTTGAAAAACTAAATGCTGTTTTTCGGGAATATAAAGCTATTAATATTACTGACAAAAGTGTTTTTAAAAAATTGATAGTATCAGAACCTAATGATTTGGTAAATAGCCTAGTTATTTTTGATGGTCAAAATTTATCTAGCTCCAAACAAAGTGATTTCAATAATTTTTTAAATCAATTTAACGAAATTAAATCAAAGGGTAAAGATAATTTAAGTACTACTTTAAAAACTGGGCAGTATCAGGCATTTTTACAAACTCTTTTTGATTATGCTCAAGCGAGTGAAACAACATTAAAAGATCAGCTTCAAAAGTTAATTTCAAATCCAGATTCAAGTGAAACAAATCAGGTTAAAAATCTCTTTGATACTCCAAGTACGCTTACTAATATTGGGGGTCAATTAACCTTACAATGAACAGAAAATAGCCTAACAAAACAGATAGTTATCTTTGATCCTAGTAGTTATGAAACAATAGTCGCTCCTGGTAACTGAACTTATCAACAACAATTAGGTAAAGAAGTTTATCCTGATATTAACAACTGAGAAAGTATTAAAAAACTACCACTTGAACAATTTGAAAGTGAATTTTTAAAAATTGATCAAAAGTATAAGATCAGTATTGATAATATCGATTATTTAGTTATTGGGGTTGGAATTAGTCCAGATTTTGTTTATCCTGTTTTTAGTGCATCTTTAATTGTTCCTAACATTGAAAATGAACAACTTTACTATGTTAACCAAACTGGATATGAAAGAACTTTTTCCTCTTTTTTAACAAATCCAGTTGAAACAGCAATAGTAGCAAGATTGATTAATCTTGAAAGTGATCTTAATACTATCAACCAGTGAGCTGTTGAAAACATGTCATGACCAACAAACATTAAAGCTGCATACAGTAGTTCTGATACCACTAATATTTTGAATTTATTAGCAGCAAGAACAGTTTTTATCCCTAATCTAATTAACACAATTAATTTAGTGGCTTTGTTTTTAACTATTGCTATCCTAACTGTTGCTATAATTGTCAGCATTTTAATCCTGATTAGTTATTTAAAGAAAAACACTGAGCAAATTGGCATTTTAAAAGCAAATGGGTTAAGTGGTAAAAAGATTAACCTTAGCTTGTTAATCTTTGGGTTAATTCCTGCTATAGTAGGTGCTATTTCTGGATATAGCTTTGGAATTGGATTTCAAGACGTAGCTATTCATCTATTTAGTAACTATTGATTTATACCAACAGCAACATCAAGTTTTTCAGTAGTAGGATTGTTGTTTTTTTCACTGTTTGTTATCTTAATTATGAGTAGTATATCGCTTTTAGTGGGATCAATTATCTTAAAGAAGGATGTTGTAAAGATTTTAAAGCATGACAGTGAATTTAAAGTTTCAAGATTAGGACTTAGTTCTAAGAAATTGTTTGCTAGGTTTGGTATTATGACCAGGTTTAGAGTAGCATTAGCATTTAACGCTCCTTGAAAATTAGTTTTTCTAACCTTGATGAGTTCATTTACAATGATGATTTTAAACCTTAGTTTTGCAACTAAAGATAGCTTTGAAAATGCTCAATCAAAAACTAATTTAACTAATCAGAACCACCAATATGAATTTGAACTCGCTTCAGCAACAACACAAAGTGGTTTATTGAAGTGACAGTTATTTGCAGAACTAGGTACAACTGATAAAAGAAGTGAAAGTAGTGTAAAGCTTGCAAATAAAAGGATGGATATTAGTAATGTTGATGCATCTAAAGATTGAAAGAACCAACAAGTAATTAATTTTTTAAGCGATGCTAGTGGCTTTAGTAATGATTTAAATTACCTTGAAAACATTGTTCAATCCAAGATAGGTTTAGACTATTCATTGGGATTTAACAATATTGTTTCAAATCCCTGAAGGTTAAGTGAAACATTAATGCCAACTAACCAAGCATCTGCTTCCAACACTGCTTTTCAAAATTTTTTAAAAGCAATCATTACTATAAATCCAAGCCAAGGATCGCAATTCATTAAACAAACCCAAGATCCATTAACAAAAAGATTTATCTATGCAATTGACAGTGATAAGGCATTAAAAAATAATAATGAACAAAACGGTTCCCAAAACCACTTAACTTTAAATGATGATTTTGCTAAATTTCTCTACAGTCAATTTGAATTAATTAAAAAGAGTGGGAATGCAAGTAATGAAGATTTAAATGCAATTGATTTTGAAAACCCCCAAACAATCAGAGATTTTTACAACAAGTACAATGCTTTACCACCATTAGATTACAAACTTAGCTTTAATGTAATAGGTTTACCCAAAGAGACAATTGCTGGACAAATTGACACCCCTAAGTATGGATTTTTAACCCTTCATGGTGAATATCAAAATACTCCTATCAAGATTAAAGGTATTAAAGATTGAAAAGATAAAGTGGATAATTTAGGTCCAGTTTTGAGTGATCAAAACAACCACATTATTAATCAAGAATTGTTTAAAAATTATTCTTTTGATCCTTTGATAGTTAACAATTCTGCTGCAAAAAAATACCAACTTGCAATAGGTAGTGAGATTAATATTGCAGTTAACAACAGCTTCAAACGGATTGACAATAAGATCATTAATCAAGATCCTTTAGTGAATGCTACCTTTAGAGTTGTAGGGATTAACAATTCCGCTCATGATCCTGAATTTTTCACTAGTTATAGTACTGCTTTTAAAGTATTGGAATATCCCAATGAATGGTTCGTAAAAAAACTTCCATTTAATAGCTTCTATGCTAATTCGCTTTTAAGTTTTGTTCAATCTACTTCGCTATTTTCTGAATCTGGTATTTTTCCTGCTACTAGTAGTTTTTCAACTAATAACACTGTACTTGTTGAGTTAATTAAAAAAACCATTAATTACAAGAATGGTCAAATGAATCAAACTTCAAGTAATGACTCTTCTAAGAAAGAAAATTACCAAAAATTGCAAAAAGCATTAGGAATATCAACTGATTTGGAGATTAGTAAAGTTAATGAATATGTTGCTATCTTAGCAAGGGTTTATAATGGTTTACCTTACAACTCTACTATTAGCTTTATTAGCAATGTTGCTGCTAACAACGCTTTATTTGGAAATATTGCTAACACCACCAAGCAGATTCAAGCTGTTGTAATTGCAGTGATTATTCCTATAATCATGTTGATTATTCTTTTGGTTTCAACTACCTTAATTCAAGAGTTGAAAAAAATTGCTATTAGATTAAAAGCATTGGGATATTCCAATTTAAAAATTCTCGCTTCATTTTTATCAATATACATCCCTTTATTTGCCTTTGGTTTGTTGATTTCTATCCCCTTTTCTATCTATCTAATTGCACTACATAATGAGGTAATTTTTGCAAGCTCATCGATCTTTTTAGATGCTTTTTTAAGTTTTGAAAGTGCAATTGGTTCAATGTTAGTTTTACTAGCGGTTTTATCAATTACCTTTGTGTTGAATTGATTAGAGTTGAACAAAATTAAGATTGACAAGGAAATCAAAAACTCCTAATGGATTTTTTCTCTTTAAACAAAATCATAAAACCCAACCAGAAATTCACTAGTAATGAAGCTGAATTTCTACAGATAGCTACTGATTATTTGGAGGAAAGTCAAAACTATCTTCAAAAGGGTTTAAAGCAATTAAAAAAAGAATATAAAAGATCCATTATTTATAACCCTAACCTTGAATATAAACGCTTTGTTAAATGAAAAGAAAATTTCACTGAAACATTTGAAAGTTATTATGACAGGTTTTTTATTACCAAATACAACCATTATTCACTAAGCTTACTTTTTAGCTTTATTAATGAACAGATTGAAACAGTTATTGCTAGTTACAACTCATTTCTAAATGAGCATAATAAGTTAGCTTTTAATAAAGTTAGTTTTAGTTTTGAAAAGAAACTTTTTGAAGCTACACAACAGTTTAATAACTTAGAAAAAAACACTGCTATTAGTGATGATTTACCGCTCCAGTTTAAAGTTAGAACAACTCAACTAAAAGCCCAAAGAGAAAGGGAATTGAAGAACTTGTTGAATAAAATCAAGCTTAAAAATTTAAGTGAAAAAAAACAAGAAATTTTGTTAAATAACTGGTTTAATAGCAACGAACGTTTGTTTTTAAAAAATGAAGTGAAAAAGGTTAATTGACTAAACTCGCCAAGACAAAAACAACAAGCAGCTCAAATTGATGATCAAAACATTATTGAATTGAAAAATGTGTATAAATACATCACTAATGGCATTACTACAAATGCAGTTCTTAAAGGAGTTGATCTTGCCATTAAAAGTCATGATTTTATTGTGATTTTAGGCCCTTCAGGATCTGGTAAAACCACATTACTAAACATTATTTCAGGGATGGATAGAGCTTCTAGTGGTAGTGTTATTGTCAATGGTTATAACATGATTTGTTTAAATGATAGAAAGCTCACTAAATTCCGTCAAAAGTATGTTGGTTACATCTTTCAACAATACGGTTTATTACCTAATTTAACAGTTAGAGAAAACATTGAGATAGGAGCAAATCTTCAACCAGATCCTAGTAAAAGGATCAGCATTGATGCACTTTTAGAAGCGGTTGGGATGGATAGTTTGCAAAAGAAGCTTCCTAATGAATTGAGTGGTGGGCAACAGCAACGTGTTTCCATTGCAAGAGCTTTTGCTAAAAACCCCTTATTAATTTTTGGTGATGAACCTACTGGGGCACTTGATCTTGAGATGACCCAAATTGTTTTAAAACAGTTTTTAGCAATTAAAAAGCGTTATCAAACGACAATGATTATTGTTACCCACAACAATTTAATTGCTAACTTAGCTGATTTAGTTATCTATGTAGCAGATGGAAAAATAAAATCACTACACAGGAACTTAAATCCTAAACAGGTTGAAGAGATCCATTGAATTTAGATTATGAAATACTTATATGCCACTCAACACCTTACTTTAAATGCTATTAAGCATGCTAAGGGAGGACATGTTGGCATGGCCATTGGTGCAAGTCCTATCTTATTTAGTTTATTTACTAAACACTTTCACTTTGATCCTGACCAACCAAAGTGGATCAACAGAGATCGCTTTGTTTTAAGTGCTGGCCATGGTAGCATGGCATTATATTCAATTTTCCATTTTGCCGGACTTATTTCTAAACAAGAGATCTTACAGCATAAACATGGTCAAATTAACACTTCTTCCCATCCTGAATATGCTCCAAATAACTTCATAGATGCATCAACAGGCCCTTTAGGTCAAGGCTTTGGCATGGCAGTTGGCATGGTGTTAGCACAAAAGTTATTAGCTAATGAATTTAAAGAGCTAAGTGATAAATTGTTTGACCATTACACCTATGTGGTTGTTGGGGATGGAGATCTACAGGAGGGGGTTAGTTATGAAGTTAGTCAAATTGCTGGGTTATATAAATTAAATAAACTAATTGTGCTTCATGATTCAAATAGAGTGCAAATGGATAGTGAAGTAAAAAAAGTTGCTAATGAAAATCTAAAGGTTAGGTTTGAAAACGTTGGTTGGAATTACATCCATACTGATGATCAACTAGAAAATATTGATCAAGCTATTATTAAAGCCAAACAATCAGATAAGCCAACTTTTATTGAAGTGAGAACAACTATTGCTAAAAACACCCACCTTGAAGATCAGTATGGAGGACATTGGTTTATTCCCAATGAAGTGGACTTTCAACTTTTTGAGAAAAGAACAAATACTAACTTTAACTTTTTTAATTATCCAGATAGTATTTACCACTGATTCAAACAAACTGTTATTGAAAGACAAAAACAAATTAAAGAAGATTACAACAATTTGCTAATTTCTCTTAAAGACAAACCACTTTTTAAAAAATTTACTAATTGGATTGACAGTGATTTTCAAGCCCTTTATCTTAACCAACTAGATGAAAAGAAAGTAGCAAAAAAAGATAGTGCTACTAGAAACTATTTAAAAGATTTTTTAAACCAAATTAATAATCCTAATTCCAACTTGTATTGCTTAAATGCTGATGTATCACGTTCTTGTTTTATCAAGATAGGTGATGATAATCTCCATGAAAATCCTTGTTCTAGAAATATCCAAATAGGAATTAGGGAGTTTGCAATGGCAACAATAATGAATGGTATGGCACTTCATGGTGGTATTAAAGTGATGGGTGGTACTTTTTTAGCATTTGCTGATTATTCAAAGCCAGCAATTCGCTTAGGTGCATTAATGAACTTACCAGTATTTTATGTTTATACCCATGACTCTTATCAAGTAGGGGGTGATGGTCCTACTCATCAACCCTATGATCAACTACCAATGTTAAGAGCAATTGAAAATGTTTGTGTATTTCGTCCTTGTGATGAAAAGGAAACTTGTGCTGGATTTAACTATGGTCTTTTAAGTCAAGATCAGACAACTGTTTTGGTTTTAACACGTCAACCCTTAAAATCCATTGATAACACTGATAGTTTAAAAACACTGAAGGGTGGTTATATCCTTTTGGATAGAAAACAACCTGATTTAATTATTGCTGCTAGTGGTAGTGAAGTGCAACTTGCAATAGAGTTTGAAAAAGTTTTAACTAAACAAAATGTAAAGGTAAGAATTCTGTCAGTTCCCAATATAACTTTACTTTTAAAACAAGATGAAAAATATCTAAAGAGTTTATTTGATGCTAACAGTTCACTTATCACCATAGAAGCTAGTAGTAGCTATGAGTGGTTTTGCTTTAAGAAGTATGTTAAAAACCATGCTCATTTAGGAGCTTTTAGTTTTGGTGAATCTGATGATGGAGATAAAGTTTATCAGCAAAAAGGGTTTAATCTGGAAAGGTTAATGAAAATATTTACTTCCCTAAGAAATTAAAATTATCTTAATGTTGTATAGGTTTTGAAAAACAGGATTGGCAATTTTTATGCCTGGTTGCATCTTACTTTCATCCTGTTCTTTTAGAAGTTATATCCCAACTCCTAGTTTAAGAAATACTGTTGGTAATCACAACAGTTATGTTAATAATACTGTCCCTAAAAACAATTTTTATGAAAAGTTTTATGATCTAACTTTTGCTTTAAATTTCACTAATCAGAAAACTCAAGAGTTTGGTACTGGTTGGTTAATTGACTGAAAAGGAGATGAAACTAAAGATCTTAATACATTAACTATTGCTAGTTCTTCTATTATTTCCTCTGTAAGTAATCATTCTTTAAAAGAAAAACAAGATGACAAGCTTTTTATTGCTTATATTGCCACCAATTTACATCTGATAGATGGTTTAAAGAATGATCATGATTATCAACCATACAATAAAGATGGAAATGGTCTTAGTTTTCCATTTGATCAAAAAACCCAATCATTCTTATTGGGTAGGTTTGCCAATCCTAAGATAAATTCCAAACCAGAAGAGATGAACTACCAAGTTCAAACTCGTTTAAAACAAGATGCAATGGTGTTTATCCAAACCAGTACTTTACCTAAAACTGCTTATGCAGGAATTGATCCTATTAACTTTGATTACCATGAAACTAGTGATGAGAGTGGATTTTGAACTAAAAAACAAAGCACTGCAAACTTCCCTAGAACAAGAACATTAAAAAGTTATGCTGATTTTGCAGTTTTAGAGGTACCCTTATTCTTAGATAATGCTAATGATGCCAAGATTTATCAAGAGTGAATTAGACCAGCAGTTCAAGCTTATAAGGAGCTAGGGGATGTTGAAAATATTTTTGCTAAAACCCCATACGCTGAATATATTAATAACACCTACTACTTATTGGGTTATCCTGTTACTAATAACAATAAGTATCAGTTTATCTTAGGTCAAGATGAAAAGTGAAAGTTTTCTCAACAAACTTCTGTATTAAAGCACTATCAAAAACAACCTCTTCAACAAAGAACAGTTTATGTTGAACGTGATGATGGTCTTCCTACATTAACTTTTAATGAAGATAAACTCACTCATGTTCAAGGTACTGATCTAATTAATGTTGATCAGATTACCGATACTAATTTAGGAAATGGCTTAATAAATTATGCTGGTTTATCACGCTTTACTTTAAGCTATCACAATGTTGAATATAAGTTATTTGGTTATGGCACTATTTTAAATAATACTAATTTTCCAGGTGGATCTTCTGGTAGTGCTGTTTTCAACAAGGAAAAACAACTAACAAGTATTTACTTTGGTTCACTGATTAATGTAACAACTGGAAATAACAGGAATGTTAATTTAGGTTTGGGTCAAATTCTTCGTACTTATAACACTAATAATAGTAAGCACAGTGCACCATCATCATATGATTTAATTTTTGGTGATAAAAACACCATCAAGTTTTATGCACAGTTTGCAAAAGAAAAGCAAACTCATCTTTGAAATAAAATTCAAACATCTGTTAACTCTTCAATCAGCTTTTACAAAGACAAAAAATAATAATTAACTAACAATTTGTATTTGTGTTAAGACGTTATCTAACTCTGAGTTTTTCTAGCTTGCTTTTATTAGCACTGCTGTTTTTAACAGGCTGTTCTTTTGTTAGACCACAATTTCGCAGGGGCTTTAGAACCCAGTTTAAAATTAACTCTATTCCAACTGTTAGTGATCCTTATCACATTAACTACGACTTAACTTTTTCATTAAACTTTGCTTCCAACAAAAGAAATACTTATGGTACTGGTTGGTTAATTGATTGGAAAGGAGATGAAAATAACCCTGAGAAAAATGATCCTTTTAAAGTTTATTTAGCTACTAACCTCCATGTGATAGATGCTTTAAGAAATAATAATGACTATGAACCATATAACAAGGATAGTAATAACCAAGCTTTTAATAGTGAAGAGATCACTAGGTTCTTTTCTATAGGTAAATACACATATCCTAGTATTTTTAGTGAATTAAATTTCATTATCAATGCTAGAGAAGCGTTTGTTTCGATTCAAACCTCTACTATTCCTAAAACTGCTTATGCTGCTGTTAACTTTGTTGAAACACAAGGAGAGGATGAAAGTTATACAGATTCATTATCAACTGATAATAAAAGAGATATTTATGCGGATTTTGCTGTGATAGAAATTCCCTTATTCTTAACTAACCATCGCGATTATCAAGTATTTAATGAATTTATTAAACCAGCAATAGAAACATACAAACAACTAGGAAACTCTTCCTTTGAAAAAAAACAACTAGATCAACATAAAAACGACAACTTTTACATGTTAGGTTATCCTTTGGTTGAGAGTAGCATAGATGCTCTAATTTTGAACCAAAGAAGACAGTACAATAACAGTTATACTGAAAAATATACTCCTCAAACTTTAACCAAAGATCAACGTACCATTGACTTAAGCAGAGAAGTTCCTACTTTAATTCAGAACAAAACAGAAAACTCTACAGGAAGTCAATTACTAGTAAATCAATCTTTAAGTAGTACATCTGAAGGGATTATTGAATTTATTAAGTTACCTGAATTTAAACTCAATTATCATAATAAAAGTTACCGTCAATATGGTAGAGGTTTTGCTCTACAAAACACTAACTTTAGACCAGGTTCTTCAGGAACTTTAATGTTAAATAACCAAAAACAGATAGCAGGTATTTATTTTGGTGTTTTAGATTTTGGAGAAGATGTAAGTTTAATGAGTAACATTGGCGTTGGACAAATTCTTCGTGTTCCTCAAAAGAACAATACTAGAAATAGATCAATTGCTACTAATAAAAGCAACTATGATTTGATCTTTGGTGATAGCAATACAACTAACTTTTATGCAAAATTTGCTAGACAAAATAACACCCATCTTTATCAGATGATTTCAAATAGTAAAGATACAAAATTAAAGTATGTGAATACTGTTGAAAAAACAGTAAAAGCTAGTATTAAATAAAACAAAATAGTGACTTTCTTTTTTTATACTCATAAAAATGGAAAATCAAAACAGTTGTAGTTCTGTAAAAGAAAAAGAGTTATATAATCCAAAAAAGCCTTTTCTTTTTGCGGTAATTTCTTTCTTTGTTTTCATAATATTTTTTGCTTTAGCAGGTTCATTTACCAAATTTGCATTAGAAGAAAGCAGGGGTTATAGTTTTCTTGTTATTGTCTGTTATCTTCTAGGAACAGTTTGTTTTTTTGTTTTTATCTATTTTTGGTTTTGATTCTTATCTGAATTTTTTGCAAATAGAGTTCTAGTTAAGTTATGAGATTTACCTACTAAAAAGAGAAGAAAAAGACATGCAAAAAAACAAAGATAATTAGTTAAGTTTTAATAACTCAGTTGGCAAATAAATTAGGGAGTTATTAGAACGCTATTTTTTATTAATTTAAGTGTTTGTTTAAAATTTATTAAGTACTTTTTTAACTTGTTAAAAAAGTAGTTATTTTATTAGTTGGAAAGTGCAAAAAGAATTAAATATTTCAAATGATAAAAAGACTTGTTTAAATGAAATAGAAACAAGCAAAGTTAAATTTCTAACAACAACTTTAATTTTGTTGTGATCAATATTAATAACACTCTTAGTTGTTGTTAGTGTATTAGCATTTAATTTCATTTTATTAGGATCTACTAAACAAGGATTACCAAATACCAATGAAATAGAGACACTAAAAAGTTCATTAGCCTTGCAATTATCACAAAATGGTGTGATCTTATCAATAGCACTACTTGCTTTTTTTAGTTGGATGGCAATTGTTGGAATTCACAGCTTTTTAGTTGGAATTTTAGTTAATCATCAAACACTTAAAATAAGTAAAAAGTATGTTATTTTAGGTTCGATTTTTCCAATTATGGCATTAACAAATACTCTTGTAATTAGAAAAAAATTAAAAGCTTTATTAGGAGAGGGTAAGGTTCAAAAAGGACTCAAAGTTTTAACTATTAGTTTTATTTGTGTTTGAAGCTTGCAATTGATAATAGGCTTTTTTGTATGACTTTTTCCTTATGCTGGTGAGGCAGGAATTAATATAGGAATTAATTTATCTATTTTTAATTTGGCTCAGTTAGTAGGCTCAGATATAAATGTAATAACTTACTTTACAACTTTTTTAACGCTGCTTTTTGCATTTCTTTCATGAGCCGTATTGCATGTTTTAGCTTGCTTTATTTTGGTACATTTGACTATTTATAAACAACAAGAATGAATAAAAATTAAAGCTATTTACATTTTGGCTTTAACCTTAATTGATTTAATGGGTTTAATTTTGGCTTTTGGTATTATTGTTGTTAACAATACAAATTCTTCAAGTGTTGATGCAAAATCAAATTCCTTAGCATTAATTTTTAAGTTCATTTATTTTGGTAGTTCTATAGCAGCCTTTTTAACAGTTTTAAGTTTTGCTAGTTCAGTTGCTTTACTTGTCAATTTAATAAAAAAAGATAAGGGATTAACCTTAAAAAATTAGTTAACCTCCCCCAACCTCTATTTTCTGTTACTAGTGCCTAAGGTGGTATTGGAGTATCACAAGCTCAGTAAGGATGTAGTCAAAGAGAGTTTGGGGGTGGATACATCAGGTTCAACTTTTGATCCAACTAAAAGGTTGAAAAAAGATAGTCCAATGAAGGATTCAAACAAAGACAGTGAGAAACTCACCGAAGCAACTGCTTCATCCATGAGTAGTGGTGGGGCTACATCCACTCGCAAGGCCCTCAAGGTTGAGGTGGAGAAACAAAGTGGATCAACTGATTCACTTTTAAAAAACGACTTTGCTAAAAAGCCACTAAAGCATAAAGAAAATAGTGGGGAGGTGAAGTTGGATGCGAGTGGGGAGTTTGCCAATGATAAAGCCTGAAAACCGGTGTTGAAAACAGATGAGATAACAAGAGAGAGGGGGATGGGGGCGACTTAGACTTTCTCCCCTGAATCGGCAATGGTTATTCCTTCTCCAACTCCCCCTCCCCTTCTTCTTCTTCTTCTACTACTTCTACTTCCTCTTCTACCCCACTCCCCACTTTTTCTAACATCAATGTTGGGGTTAAATCAATGATCACTCAACACTTAAATCAGCAAAACACCCGGTGGGTGTTTACCCCTAACTCTTCACCAGACATCTGAACGGGAGCAGGGTATCGCAAGGGTTCATCAAACACCAACGGCATTCCCTTCGACCAGGTGAAACCTAGCAATAATAGTCAACAGTTTAATCCCAATTCAGATGATAATAAAGTCACTTCAGGTGGCTCCTCCAAACCAACCACCTACACCCATTTACCCAACAGTATCAGTCCCACCAGTGACTGGATCAATGCGTTGACTTTCACTAATAAGAATAACCCGCAAAGAAACCAACTGTTGCTCAGAGCACTGTTAGGAACGATCCCGGTATTGATCAATAAGAGTGGAGGAAGTGGGAATGAGTTTACCCATACGAGTGAGCAGCAGTGAAACGAAACAGATAAATTAGGAGGTAACCTCCCGGGGTTTGGGGAGGTGAATGGCGGTTTTTACCCAGTTTTACTTATTTAATAGTTAAAAAAGCTTTAGATTTTTATCAAATTTTTATCTATTTAATATTTAAGAAAGTCGCAAATTTTTATCAGTTTATTGGTCAAAGAAGTCGCAAATTTTTCTTAGTTTTTTATTTGCTTAATGGTTAAAAAAGCGTTAGTTTTTACCTTTATTTAATTAATAAACTTCGCCACCCCCATCACCGATTCTAAGGCTGATCTGGTTAGTTTGGCACAACTAGATGATTCCTATCAAATCTCCGACCAAACCATCCATAACACCAACCTGTTTGTGTTGTTCAAGTCCAAGGATGTGAAGCTTACATATAGTTCAAGTGGCTCAAATAACCAGATTAGTTTTGATTCAACTAGTCAAGCTAACAAACCCGCCTACATCGTTGAATTTACTAATTCCACCAACATTGGCATCAAGTGAAGCGTGGTGAAAAAATATAAGTTAGATGTGCCAAGTGTTTCAACAACCATGAACCAAGTGTTGCAAGAATTGATCCTTGAACAACCTTTGACTAAGTATACGCTTAATAGTAGTTTGGCCAAAGAGAAGGGCAAAAGCCAAAGGGAGGTGCATCTGGGTTCAAATTCAAATCAGTGACGATCGATGCGTGACCAACACGGCTTAAACAACAATCCCAGCCCAAATGCTTCAACTGGATTTAAACTCACTACCGGCAACGCATATAGAAAACTAAGTGAGTCCTGACCAATTTATCAACCAATTGATGGGACCAAGCAGGGCAAAGGGAAGGATAGTAGTGGGTGGAGTTCAACTGAAGCAACAACGGCAAAAAATGATGCGCCCAGTGTTTCTGGAGGGAGATCATCAGATCAAAGTAATAAATTCACCAAGTACCTCAACACCAAGCAAGCATTGGAAAGGATCGGTATCTTGTTTGAAAGTAATGGAGAGGCGAGGAATGTTGTTAGCCTCCTTCCTCTACTTTCAACCCAACAAGGTGAAAAGTGGTCAATACCAAACCACCAACACCTACAACAAGTTAATTGAACCTGACAAGTGACAATCAAGTAGTGATTTGAACAATATGACCAACTTGTTAAAACTCCTAACAACTAAAAATGTGAAAGCAAAGTTGGGGAAGACAGCCCAATCTCAGGAAAATAGTGGGGGGGTGAAATGATAAAAATGTTTTTAAATAACTACATTAATTCTCTTAAACTTACTAAATTATTTTTCCATTTCGAACTATTATTTGAAAAAAGTTATTAATTGCAAGTTGATAAAGAAAATGAAGCAAAATAACAAGAAAGAATTATCTAAATTTAAATAGACTAGAATTAAATTAAGACCAAAATGTTGCATGCAAACAACATATGCTCTTTTAGTTGTTTTTGGAATTTTATTAGTTCTAATTGGACTAGGATTTTTATTTTGAGCTTTAAAAATTTCACTTAAAGAACAAAAGAAAGGTCAAATTACTAATGATTTGACTTCCAATAACTCACTTAAAAATGAAGTTCCTAGAGGGAGTTGATGAAAAAGAAACAACAAATTAGTTTTATTTTTGCTTGCAATAGTTTTTTTAATGCTAGGAATAGGTGGACTTGTTTCCCTTCCTAAGCTGTTTGGTTAATAAAATTTAGTAGTTTTAAAATGCAGATTAGTTTAGTTAAAATCCGCAATAAGTTTAAACAAAGAAACCGTGGTTCTTTTCGTCAGTGAGTTGGTAAGCTTTCCAACGGTTTGATGATCCCTATTGCAGTTTTGCCTTTAGCAGGTATTTTTTTAGGAATCGGTGATGCCATTTCTTCCAATTCATCTGGCATTGTTGGTGTGAAATTTTTTGGTGAATTTATTAAACAAGGTGGTAATGTAGTTTTTGCTAACTTACCTATTTTGTTTGCAGTTGCAATTGCGATCACCTTTTCTCAAGATGCAGGGGTTGCTGGATTTTCTGCTTTTGTTTTTTGGGCCACAATGAACGCGTTTATGAGTTCATTAATTATTCCTGTTGATGCAAATAATACTGCTTCAGGTTATAACATCCTTTATTGAAAAGCAGTACCTCAGTCAGCAATTGCTTCTACTTTAGGATTAAATTCACTTTCAACTTCAGTTTTTGGTGGGATTATAGTAGGGGCTTTAACTGCATATTTATATAACAAGTTTTATGCAATTAGATTGCCTGATGTAATTGGGTTTTTTAGTGGTACTAGGTTTGTTCCTATTATTTGTATGACTATTGCTATTCCAGTAGCATTACTTTTATTGATGGTTTGACCTGGTGTTTCTATCTTATTAAATTTAATAGGAACTGGGCTTGGAATCTTAGGTGGAAGAGGATATGGTGCTAACAGTTTAATCTTTGGATATATAGAAAGAGCACTAATTCCTTTTGGAGTACATCATGCCTTTTATGCACCATTATGATATACAAGTGCAGGCGGTAGTTTGCAAGAAATTGCAAATCAACAAGTTTGGATTAGAGCTCCTGGTAGTGATTATGTAACCAGAGTGATAGGTTGAGAAGATTTTAATACTCCAGGAAAATGAGTTATTCCTGCTGCTTTAGCTAATGGAACAAGTGGAATGATGAATGGAGCTACTACAACAGGACAAGATAGTACATCTGCACTTTCAAAATACATGAGTAAAGAATCAACAAACTTTCTAAGTTGAAAAGAACTTGTTGATGGTCTTACACGTAAAGGTAACTTTGATGAATTGGCTAAAAACGGTTTATTAGATGGTTCTAACAAGATTTGAATTGGTTTAAACCAGTCAGGGATCTTAGGTAAAAAAGTACTGTTAAGTGATGGTAAGGACTACACTATTACCTTTAAAACTTTTGCTAACACCACGCCAACATTCTGAAGCCATGGTGCTCATGCACTTTTACCAATTAGTGGAACTCCAAGTGCAATAACTAATGGAGTTACTGTTAATGGTACTGCTAATTCTAAAACCTATAATGTCAGTCAGTTCACTGTTGCAGTTCCTTCTTTAAACCCAGCACAATATTCCCAAGGTAAATTCCCATTCATGCTAATTGGAATTCCAGCAGCTGGACTTGCAATGATCTTAGCTGCTCCTAAGGGTAGAAGAAAAGAAGCTAGTTCTATTATTGGTAGTGCTGCATTCACTAGTTTTCTAACAGGGATCACCGAACCTTTTGAATTTACCTTTCTTTTCTTAGCACCATGGTTATTCTATGGTATCCACGCTGTATTAGCTGCAGTAAGCTTTTGATTAATGAACTTATTGAGTGCTAACGTTGGACAAACCTTCTCAGGTTCTTTCATTGACTTTATCTTGTATGGGGCTTTACCTGATGGTAGGGGTTGATTAGCAAACTCTTACTTAGTACCTATTATTGGTATCTTTTTAGCATTGATTTATTTCCCTACCTTCTATTTCTTGACAATTCGCTTTAACTTAGCAACTCCTGGTAGAGGTGGTAAGTTAATTACTAAAAAGGAATATTTAGCAGCAAAAGCAGCTCAAAAAACTGATCAAACTACTAACACTAACTTTAATCAAACCCAAATTGAAGCTGGTATGTTACTAAGAGCTTATGGTGGAAGTGAAAACATTGCTGAATTAGGGGCTTGCATTACTAAATTAAGAGTAACAGTTAAAAACCCTGAACTTGTTAATGAAACTATTATTAAAGACTTGGGAGCAGCTGGGGTAATGCGTACCACTCCAACATTCTTTGTAGCAGTGTTTGGTACTCGAGCTGCTGTTTATAAATCAGCAATGCAAGATATTATCCAAGGCAAAGTAAATTGAACAGAGTTGCAAAAAGTCTTAGATAAAAATGATAGTACTGTTGAAAAACCAGAAATAAAACCAACCCCAGTTTTAAAAGTTCAAGATGAAATTGTGATCCTCTCACCAGTTAATGGCACCTTAAAACCGCTCACCCAAGTTCCTGATGATACCTTCAAAAATCGTTTGGTAGGAGATGGAATTGCTATCTTACCTAGCGATGGGCACTTCAAAGCACCAGGTGATGTGGGTGTGAAAACTGAACTTGCTTTCCCTACTGGTCATGCCTTTATCTTTGATGTTGATGGTGTGAAAGTAATGCTTCACATTGGGATTGATACAGTAAAAATTAATGCTGATAAAAAACCAGGGGAACAACTTGAAGTGTTTGATGTAAAAACAAAACAAGGAGAATACACTAAATTAAAGAGTGAAAGTGTTGTTGAAGTTGATTTAAAGAAACTTAAACGAAAGTATGATCCAATCACTCCTTTCATTGTGATGCAAGAATCACTTGATAACTTCAAGTTGGTGCCAATTCGCCAACGTGGTGAAATTAAAGTTGGCCAACCTTTATTTAAACTAATTTATAAAGATAAGAAGAGTTAATCAATAAAACTCGATAATAACTAAAAGCCATAAAACCTTGGTTTTGTGGTTTTTAGCTTGTTTATAACAATATTATTGCAGTTTTACTGCATAATGTAAAATTACACAGCATGTCAGATACAAATACTGAAAAACCTGAGTTAGTTTCCCTTAATAAGTTAAGTGAGATGCGCACTAACATCGGGATGGTTAAACGTTATTGAAACCCAAAGATGGGATTCTTTATCGAACCTGAACGTAAGCATAATAACGATTTATTGAAGCTTGATCTACAGTACCAAGCGTTAAAAACTGCTTATAACTTCATTAAGGATGTTGTTAAAAATCACGGACAAATCCTTTTTGTTGGAACAAAGAATGATTATGTTAAAAAACTGGTAATTGATATTGCTAAAAGAGTTAATGTTGCATATATTACCCAGCGCTGATTAGGTGGTACTTTAACTAACTTTAAAACCCTTTCTATCTCAATTAACAAACTCAATAAATTAGTTGAACAGCAAAAGCAAAATGCAAATGATCTAACCAAGAAAGAAAACCTGTTACTTTCAAGAGAGATTGAAAGACTTGAAAAGTTCTTTGGTGGGGTCAAAAATTTAAAAAGACTTCCTAATCTAATAGTTATAGATGATCCTGTTTATGAAAAAAATGCAGTTTTAGAAGCAAACAGCTTAAAAATCCCTGTTGTGGCACTATGCAACACCAACACCAATCCAGAGCTAGTTGACTTTATTATTCCAGCTAATAACCACCAACCCCAAAGTACTTGTTTATTGATGAATTTACTAGCAGATGCGATAGCAGAAGCGAAGGGTTTTGAAACCTTGTATGCTTACAAACCAGATGAACAGATCCAAATTGAAATTCCTCCCAAACAAGAACGCCAAGTTATTAACCGTTCCAATACCAGAAACATCACTAACCAGCGCTTAAACATTAACCGTCAACAACAAGAAACTTTATAGAGCAGTGAACAGTTGAACAGGACTTAGTGAACAAGCGGCAATTAAAAGTCGTCAAGAACATGGTGCTAATTTTCTTCCTGAGAAAAAAGCTACCCCTTTTTGGTTGTTATTTCTTCAACAATTTAAAAGTTTAGTTGTTATTCTTTTACTGCTAGCTAGCTTGTTATCGTTTGTAGTTGCTATTGTCAGTGGTTTGAGAAGTAACTGAAACTTTAACCATGATCTGATTATTGAATGGGTTCAACCTTTTATTATCTTATTAACTGTTTTTGCCAATTCACTAATTGGTTCTATCCAGGAATTTAAAGCCCAGAAATCTGCTAGTGCTTTAAAGTCCTTGACAAAGTCTTTCACAAGGGTTTTTAGGAATGGTGAATTAATTAGCATTAATGTTAGTGAAGTTGTTGTAGGAGATATTATTTTTGTTGATGCAGGAGATATTATCCCTGCTGATGGCAAATTACTACAGGTTAATAACTTACGTTGTTTGGAAAGCTTTTTAACTGGTGAATCAACTCCAGTTGATAAGACTATTGATAGCAATGAAAAAGCTACTATTCTTGAACAGACAAACTTAGTTTTTTCAGGGGCACAAGTAGTTTATGGTAGTGGCGTTTTTCAAGTGGAAGCAGTTGGGATTAAAACCCAAGTTGGAAAAATTGCTAAAACTGTTGATGATAGTGTAACTAAACTCTCACCCTTACAACAAAAACTAGAGAAGATAGGAAAGTGATTTAGTTGGTTTGGGCTTGGTCTTTTTGCTGTAGTTTTTCTTGTCCAAACTGCTTTATTAGGATTTGATAATTTCACTAATAACTGATCAATAGCTTTAATTGGTGCTATTGCGCTTGTTGTTGCAATTATCCCTGAAGGGCTTGTTACTTTTATTAATGTGATCTTTGCATTAAGTGTGCAGAAACTAACTAAGCAAAAAGCCATTATTAAGTATTTATCAGTAATTGAAACACTTGGATCAGTACAAATTATCTGTACTGATAAAACTGGTACTTTAACCCAAAACCAGATGAAAGTTGTCGATCACTTCTGTTTTAATTCAACAACCCAAACTGATCTAGCAAGAGCATTGTGCTTGTGTAATAATGCTTCTATTTCCAAAGATGCTAATAAAACAGGTGATCCTACTGAAATTGCTCTCTTGGAATGAAAAGATCGCAGTCAATTAGATTTAAAAACCTATTACAGGGTTTATGAAAAAGCCTTTGATTCAATCAGAAAACTTATGACAGTTGTTGTTCAAAAAGACAACCGCTTCATTGTGATTGTTAAAGGTGCTCCTGATGTGTTATTACCATTATGTAATAACGTTCAAAATGAAGTAAAGAACATTGAAAACTTACTTGATCAAAGTGCTGGTCAAGGCTTGCGTACCTTAGCAGTTGCTTTAAAGGTTTTATATAAGTTTGATCAAAACGATCAGAAGCAAATTGATGAACTTGAAAACAACCTTGAATTCCTTGGGTTTGTTAGTTTACAAGACCCACCAAGAAAAGAAAGTAAGGAAGCGATTTTAGCGTGCAAGAAAGCTAATATAACCCCAATAATGATTACAGGGGATCATCTTAAAACTGCAACTGTAATTGCTAAAGAGTTAGGCATTTTAACTTTAGATAATCAAGCAGTTTTAGGTAGCGAACTAGATGAAAAGAAGATCTTGGATTACAGGGTATTTGCTAGAGTAACTCCCCAACAAAAATTAGCCATTGTTAGTGCTTGAAAAGAAGCGGGATTTACAGTTAGTGTTACTGGTGATGGGGTGAATGACGCACCTGCATTAATCAAGAGTGATGTAGGGTGTTGTATGGGGATTACTGGGGTTGATATTGCAAAAGATGCTAGTGATCTGATTATTAGTGATGATAATTTCGCTACTATAGTAAATGGTATTGAGGAGGGTAGAAAAACTTTTTTAACTTGTAAACGAGTTTTATTAAACCTGTTTTTAACTTCAATTGCAGGAACAGTTGTAGTTTTATTAGGACTATTCATCTTAGGACAAGTTTTTAAAACTAATTTATTACAACAAGGTCATGACTTTCAGGTGTTTAGTCCTACCCAACTGCTAATTATTAACTTGTTTGTTCATGGTTTTCCTGCTGTTGCATTAGCAGTACAACCTGTTAAAGAAAAATTGATGGTAGGTAGTTTTTCTACTAAAAATCTGTTTTACAACCGCCAGGGATTTGATTTAATCTGACAATCACTATTCTTAAGCTTTTTAACTTTATTGTTCTATAGCTTAGGAATTATATATGCAATTAATAACCGTGATTTACAAACTAGCGGGGATCTAATTAATCGTGCTGGATCAACGTGCGGTTTTTTTATTTTGGGTGCTAGTGCTGCTTTAAACTCATTAAACCTAATGGTAGATAAACCATTGCTTATGACAAACCCTTGGTTTTTTAAGTTAGTTTGAATAGGTTCACTTGCTTCTATACTGGTATTTTTATTGATCATCTTTATCAACCCTTTAGGGTTAGTGTTTAATGTCTTGCAAGATTTAACTAATCACCCAGTTTTAATAAGCTATAGTTTTGGGGGAGTTATTTTGTATATGGGGATGAATGAAGTTGTTAAACTTATTAGATTAGGTTATGGCAATATTTAACTTCCTTAAGTTAATTTCACCCAAAAACAGAATTCTCAGTAAGGCAAATAGGATTGCCAGTGAGGTTGAGAGTTATAAAAACTACTACCGTAACTTAACTGATCAACAGTTATTTGAAGAGTCAAATAAACTAGTTGATCTTGTCACTAAGCAAAATTACACCATTCTAGATGTTTGTGTTGCTGCACTTGCTTTAATTAGAGAAGTGGTTTACCGTGAGACTGGTGAATTTGCATATAGGGTGCAGATCATAGGAGCTTTTATTGTTTTAAGTGGTGATTTTGCTGAGATGATGACTGGTGAAGGTAAGACCTTAACCATTGTTTTAGCAGCATACGTTTCTGCACTTGAAAAGCGTGGTGTGCATGTTGTTACTGTTAATGAATATCTAGCTCAAAGGGATGCTAATAATGCAATGAAGATCTTAAAACGGGTTGGGATGAGTGTCGGTTGTAACTTTGCTAATCTCTCCCCTCAGCTAAAACAAGCTGCATTTAATTGCGATGTTACCTACACCACTAACAGTGAACTGGGGTTTGATTATCTTAGAGATAACATGGTCCACAGTTATCAAGATAAGAAGATCAGAGAGTTGCACTTTGCAATAGTTGATGAAGGTGATTCAGTTTTAATTGATGAGGCGCGAACGCCTTTAATTATTTCAGGTCCTAGTAAAAATGAGTTTGGGTTATATGTTGCAGTTGATCGATTTGTTAAATCATTAACTGAACAGGAGTTTAAGATTGACCCTGAATCACGTGCTGCTTCTTTAACTGAACTTGGGATTAAAAAAGCAGAGCAAACATTTAAAAAAGAAAACCTTTTTGCTTTGGAAAACAGTGATCTTTTTCACAAGATCATGAATGGTTTGACTGCTGTGAAAGTTTTTGAACAGGGCAAAGAGTACATTGTTCGTGATGGCAAGGTTTTAATTGTTGATCACTTTACAGGTAGGATATTGGAAGGGAGAAGTTACAGTAATGGCTTACAACAAGCTGTACAAGCCAAAGAATATGTTGAGATAGAACCTGAAAATGTGATAGTAGCTACCATTACCTACCAATCCTTCTTTAGGCTATACAACCGCTTAGCAGCAGTATCAGGTACTGCTTTAACTGAATCAGAGGAGTTTCTCAAGATTTATAACATGGTTGTAGTACCAGTGCCAACTAACCGTCCTAACATCAGAAAAGACCGTTCTGATAGTGTATTTGGTACCCCACAAATTAAGTGAATGGCAGTTGTTAAAGAGATAAAAAAGATCCATGAAACTTCTCGACCTATTCTGATTGGAACTGCTAACATAGATGATTCTGAACTCTTACATAATCTGTTACTAGAAGCTAATATTCCCCATGAGGTTTTAAATGCTAAAAACCATTCAAGAGAAGCGGAGATAGTAACTAAAGCAGGACAGAAGAATGCAGTTACTATTTCAACTAACATGGCTGGAAGAGGAACTGATATCCGTTTAGGTGAAGGGGTTGCTGAAATGGGTGGTCTTTATGTATTGGGAACTGAAAGAAATGAGTCAAGAAGGATTGATAACCAACTAAGAGGGAGAGCTGCTAGACAAGGTGATAAAGGGGAAACTAAGTTCTTTATCTCACTAGGTGATTCATTGTTTAAACGTTTTGCTCATGACAAGATTGAAAGAGCGATTAGCAAATTAGGTAATGAAACATTTGACAGTGCCTTCTTTTCCAAAATGTTAAGTAGAACCCAAAAACGGGTGGAAGCAATTAACTTTGACACTAGAAAAAACCTGATTGATTATGACCATGTTCTTGCAAGTCAAAGGGAATTGATTTACAAACAACGTGATAAGTTTTTATTAGCAAACGATTTAAGTGAAATGATCGACAAAATGCTAGAAAAGTTTGTACAACAGTTTTGTGATCAATATAGAAACCAAAAGAACCAAAACTTAATTAATCACATTGCACTAGCAGAAGCTTTAAATCTTGAGATGAACATGCAAAACACCATTAATCCAAAGGTGTTTGAAAACATGACTTTTGATGTTGCTGTTGATAAAACCCGTAACTTAGTAGCTAAAAAGATTAGTGATAAAGTTAATGTTTTGACCAAACCAATTGCTTTAAACAGGTTTCGTGACATTATCATAACTTCGATGGATAAACATTGAACTGAACACTTGGATAGTGTTTTTAAGTTAAGAGAAGGGGTTGTACTTCGTTCTATGGAACATACGAGTCCTTTAAATGTTTACATTAAAGAAACAGATATCCTTTTTAAAACAATGTTGCAAAAGATTGCTCAAGATGTCATTGTGCAAATTGCTAACCTCACAACTCCAGATGAATTTGATCATAGCTTAATGCAAGCCAATGCTTTAAAGAAACTAGCAGCAATTAAAGCAGATGAAAAATCAAACCAAGAGTAATAGTTTATTTCAACTTTCCACTAACTATATACCTACTGGTGATCAACCTGAAGCAATTAAGAAATTATCAGAATTTAAAACTAAGCAGCAGGTTTTATTGGGGGCCACAGGCACAGGTAAAACCTTTACAATTGCTAATGTAATTCAAAACAGCCAACTCCCAACAGTTGTTATTGCTCATAACAAAACCCTAGCAGGTCAACTCTTCAATGAATTAAAGCAACTGTTTCCTAAAAATGCAGTTGAATATTTTATCTCTTACTTTGATTTTTATCAACCTGAAGCTTACTTACCCAGTAAAGGGATCTACATTGAAAAAAGTGCTACAGTCAATGAAGCGATTAAACGCTTAAGAGTCTCAACACTGCATTCACTTTCAACAAGAAAAGATGTTATTGTAGTAGGTTCTGTTGCTAGTATTTATCCCACCTCATCTCCCAGTGATTTTGTTAAGTATTGCTTGTGGTTTGTGGTTGGCAAAGATTATGATTTGAAAACCATTAAAGATAGGTTAGTTAGTCTTAACTATGTTGTTAATAAACAACAATTAACCCCAGGAAAATTTCGCTTTCAGGGTGATGTTTTGGAGGTATTTCCTGGTTACAGTGATGCTTTTGTGATCAGAATCTCCTTTTTTGATACTAAAGTAGAACAAATTTGTCAAATTGACCCACTAACAAATAAGATTTTAAACCAACTCTTTGAGATTAAGATAGGTCCTGCTGATGAATATGTTGTAAACCAATCTGATCTTGATATAGCAATTAAAAATATTAAACAAGAACTTCAGGAACGAGTTAATTATTTCAATAAGCAAAATCTTGTTGAAAGAGCACAACGTTTAGCCACCATTACTAACCATGATCTCAATGATCTGAAGGCTTGGGGATTTTGTAGTGGAGTTGAAAACTATGCTAGACACTTAGAGTTGAGGATGGCTAACTCAACCCCTTACAGTATCTTTGATTATTTTAAGGGGGATTGGTTACTGGTTATTGATGAATCACACCAAACTTTACCGCAACTTAATGGGATGTATAACACTGATCTTTCAAGAAAGCAAAGCTTAATTGATTATGGTTTTCGACTCCCCTCTGCACTTGATAACAGACCGCTCTCATTTGCTGAATTACAACAAAAAATGCAAAAAGTTATTTATGTTTCAGCAACTCCAAGAGATAAAGAGATTAGTTTAAGTCAGAATAATGTCATTGAACAGTTAGTTAGACCAACTTACTTGGTTGATCCTATTATCGTTGTTAAACCAAAAGATAACCAGGTGGAGGATCTCATTGAAGAGATTATCAACCAACGCCAAAACAACACAAGAACATTTGTTACTGTTTTAACTATTAAGATGGCTGAAAACCTCACTGAATACTTAAAGGAACGCAAAATTAAAGTTGCCTATATCCATAAGGACATTAAAGCATTGGAACGTTTATTGTTAATTAATGACCTGAGAAGAGGTGAATATGAGTGTTTAGTTGGGATTAACCTTTTAAGAGAAGGGTTAGATGTCCCTGAAGTTGCTTTAGTTTGTATCTTTGATGCAGATATCCCAGGACTACCTAGGGATGAGAGAAGTTTAATCCAGATTATTGGACGTGCTGCTAGAAATGAACATGGTCGAGTTGTTATGTATGCTAACCATGTTACTGAACAGATGCAAAAAGCCATTGATGAAACCAAAAGAAGAAGAACTGTTCAAATGGAATATAACAAGCTACATAATAAGACACCAAAAACAGTTGTTAAACCCCTTACCTTTGTTCAACCAATCAAATTAAAAGCTAAGAGTAATGCAGAAAAAAATGCTGCATTAATCAAACAATTAACCAAAGAAATGAAGAAAGCAGCAGCTAATCAAAATTATGAACTTGCCATTGAGATTAGAGATTCCATATTTGAATTGGAAAAAGAAATTGGTAGTAAAATTAAAGTATAGCAATGCGACAGTTTATTAAGCTTAGCCTCTTAGTCTTTGTCTTGCTTTTCTTAAGTGAACTTATCTGTAGGTTCTCTTTACGCTTAGTAAATTCTATTAAAGCGAGATATAAATCTTCAGTATTTTCCTACACTGCTTGTTTGCTATTTTTAAAGAGTTTTCAAAACTTTTCTAATGCTTTTCAGAAGTTAGCTAACTGGGTATTTTGATTTGAAAATGATGTTAATGAACTGTTATCTATCTTTTACTTTAACTTTGATCAGAAGAGTGAAAAAGTAGATTACAACTTCTTTAATGGTTATAAAGTTACTGCTCAAAAAGTAGTTGAAAAAGAACAGTTATTAACTTGTAAGTTAAGTGATTACTACCGTTTATTTAGAGATAAAACCTTTTGATTTGAACTTATCAACAACTAATAAGATCCTTATTGGCTGTTTAAGTTTGCTCTCTTTATAAATTCATAACTTTTCTCTTAACATATGAAATTAAGTACAATAACTACTATCTGCTTGTCAATATCTGGTGCTTTTGGTACTACTGCAATTGCTTTACCAACTACAGTAGCATTGTTAAAAAACCACCAACAGCAAAACACTGAAAAACAACAAAACCCGATTAAAGATATCCGCTTTGGTTTAAACAATGTACAGGTTCCAAATACCATTCCGTTACACCAAACTGTGGTTGAAGTGACCAACAACAAAGCAATTGTTGATTACAAAGATGCACCCCAAAAATTCTTTTTAGCTAAAAGTGCGTTAAATAATAAACTCCAAGTTGAGTTTGATAAGTTCTTGTTAAGAACAGGAGTGATTAATGCTTTAAATGCAGATTTGAAAGAATGGATAGACCAAACATTATTTATCCCCAATCAAAGTTTTTTTGATCTTAGTGCTAATAAACTCAATTTAACTTTGTCAAATCAAAGCGAAGTGAGTTTAGATCTTGAGTTTATTTTTACTAACTTTAGTGATAAAAATCAACCATTAAAACTCCCCTTTGATGGTAGTGTGGTGGTTAATGCTAACGAGTCATACACCTATTCAGTTAAAGCAACACTACAGAAACTAAAAGTATTGACTTATTCAAGAGCAGATCATTCTGTAGGGATTAGTTATGCAATACCAACAGTGAGTTTAAATGGCAAAACTCAAAATGACTTTAGTTTTAACCCCTTTAAAAGTAATATTAACTTTGCTTTCAAAAATGTCTACAATGCTTTAAATCCGTTTGAAGCACAACAATACCTGGTTGGCCAAGGTAAGTTTTTAAACCAAAAAGTTAATGCTGATGATGTTAAAAATGACATTAATAATCACATTGAAACCCAGTTTAATGTTGCTAAAATCACAGCAACTCTTTTAGGAAAAGCTTTTAAGCAGTTTGGTGAACATAAAAATGGTCAACCACTTTCACTTTTAAAAGTACTAAGTGGATTAAACAATGAGTTTAAACAACTCTTTAATTATGTCAGACCTGGTTTAGGTGATTTTGTTAGTGATTTAATCCAAAGCTCCAGTCAATCAAGTAATAAAAAAACTGTTTACCAGCTATTATTTGAAAACAAGACAACAATTATCCACTTGTTGCAAGATCTTAATATTAGTGAACTGAACTCTGTTTTACCAGTTGTTGATATTTTGTTTGAAGGGATTAACAGTGCAGAATCACTATACCAAAGGATCCAATCATTTAAGGATTTAATTGTTCCTGCTTTAAAAGCTGATAAGCAACTTAAGAGCTTAGAAGCGATTATTTTAGCAGTTTTAGACAATCCTAATACCTATGTTTTTGATCTTGTTTACCAAAACAAATCGATTCTGTTTAATTTGTTAAGTGATTTTCTTAAAAACACCGCAAACACTTTACCATTTCTTCAAGAACAGTTTGATATTGTTAACCACTTATTTGCCAATGAAGCGATCTTTGATCTGTTTTCCAATGCTGACTTTGTTGAGAAGATTGCTGATCTTTTTTTAGCAAAACAAAAGGTACAAGAAGTTAATAATGATGGAACTAAATCAACAAAAATTGTTGATTCGATTTTAGTTGCTACCCTTAAGGGTTTAGTTGGTGATCAGCTCAGTTCAATCACTGAACTGTTAAACATCTATATCTTTGAAAATGAATTTTTAAACAGAAATGATAGTAATAGTTCAGTTAAAAAACAACAAACTGATAGTCTAAAAAATCTGTTTAGCGTAATTGGTGATATTTTAAGTGAGACCAATGTTAACAAGATCACTTTACACGCAGTTAAAAATAATGAACTTCTTTCGTTAGTTGAAACAGCTTCAACACTAAAAATTAAACATCTTAATGTTCAATACAAAGTTTTAGTTGATAAGTTTGAATTGAAAAACAGTTTCATTAAGGAACTATTAAATTTTTTCCCAGATACTAAAGATATCACCCCAACTATTAAAAAGGTACTGTTTGAAAGTGAAAATTATAAAACACTCCGTAAGAAGTATGAAAATGAAGGGTTCCCAGGTTATCACTGGGCTAAGTTCATTGTCCCAGGTACCTTCAATTCTGCTGAAAACACTTTCTATTCTGCTATTGATAAAACTAAATCAATTCGCGATCTGTTTGCTGACATGTTATTTGGTAAGAGTTTAGAGAGTGTTAATGACAGTGATAGTTTTATCAAAATTAATGGTTCATTTACATTAAAGTACCACGGTGATAACTTAAATTTACTCCCTAACTACCACTCATTAATCACTAAGAATGTTGGTTATCAAATAGTTAATGTTAATTTTCATATTGATGCAAGATTGCTAACTGCAGAACTACAAAACACGGTATTTTCAAATCCAAAACCAGTTATTAAATCACCTGTTGAACTCTCCAAATCCTTATTTGAAGTTTGAAAGACTATCTTTGAAAACTCAGTTAACCAAATCTTAAAAAAAGAATATACTTTCAAAGATAATCTAAAGTTCTTTCCTTTTAAAGCTGATGGCTCCTCGCGCTTAGAATTTGATCTATCAAAACCTGATCAACGTGTTATTCCTTTTGCTTTTGTTGATGGTTATCAATTCCAACTAAAAAAAGAGTTAATTCCTAACAAAGAAACAAAAAAAGAAGCTAATTCTTCACCAGTTTTAAAGCTTTATGATGCAGTTAAAAGAAACGATAGACAATATCGTCCTAATCACCACCATGATGATCTGAGAAACTATCCTAGCCTTAAATCTCAACTAGAACTTATATTAAACCTTGGTGATAAGCTTAAAGCTAATAATGATTTTATAGATGACACTGTTGTTAATGCTTTGCAATATAAAACTAGTTTTAAATCTACTCTAAAAGTTAACAGTTTAGGAATTCCTATTAACCTTTTCTTTTTCACATTGTGACTTAAATTTAACTTAGAAATTCCAATTGACGGTTCATTAACATTAACATCCGTTAATGTTGTTTTCCCATACAGTTTGTATGATACTAGTTCAAATGAATTTACAAGGATAGTCGATCGCTTAAATTTCACTGATACCAACTTCTATCTAAAAGATGCATTTCCTAATTTCTGGTTTGTTGGTTTCTAGAGTAATGAAACTAAACCACTAACTAAACTACCAACTAGATAAACAATCAAGTTCATCCACCAAAACCCACTAGTTTTTTGTCTGTAAGTTGCACTTTGATCTTGATATTGATTAAAACTAACTAATGGTTTTGCATAAACACTACCTAACTTAAGATATCTGTTAAACTTACTAATTTCATACCGCATTCCATCACAAGTTTTTAAACGGAATATCCCCTGTAAACAAACAAGTAATAAGTTAACAAAAAAGCTAGTTAGTACTGAATTTTTAACAACCACTGTAAAATTGGTTGACTTGTGAAAATAAATAGTAATGTTTAAGATCAAAAAGAAAAGGATTAGATAAAATACGCTAACAACTATCCCACCATACTCAGCTTTATTACTGTTTTTGTTTTGATTTAAAACCATCTAGTAATCGTTATTAGTATCATTTTTTTATAAAATAATCAAGAACATCAGCACATGATCTTTATCACTAAATTTATGTTTGGTTTCAAATGAAGTTGGATTATAAATCCTGCTTTATTGTAATCATGCTTTAGATTTAGAAGCTGGTTACTTTTGTTTCAGGTAACCAGTACCATTTCCAAAAAACTGAGAACCTGAAAAAAACAGGTTCTTTTTTTATTTCTATTTAGTAAATGTTCAAGTATATTCTTAAACGATTAGGACTAGCAGTAGTTGCGATGTTTATCGTAATGTCTATAGTCTTCTTTTTAGTGAACGCTACTGGTAATGTTCCCTTGTCAGCCACTTCTGCAAGAGATATTGCTGCAGTGCAAGCACAACTACAAGAGTTTGGGTTTAATGACCCTATTATAGTTAGGTATTTTCGCTATTGAGCTAAGCTATTTTCCTTTCAAGCTGATGCTTTAGGAATTTATTATGCAAACCCTAACCAAACAATTGGTGAGATTGTGTTTGCAAGAGTACCAAATACCTTATATGTGGTTTTAATCTCTTTTTTAATTGGTTCATTGCTAGGGATCTTTTTAGGGATGGTTTCAGGATTGAATAGAGGGAAGTTTTTAGATGCAGCAATTAATGTGTTGGTAGTTTTATTTGTATCTATTCCTTCATTTGTAGTGGGATTAGGGTTACTTAAACTAGCAGGATTTTTAAATCTACCACCACGGTTTATTAACTTTGATGATGCTTTTTTTAGCTTTGATCGTTTCTTGCTTGCATCAATTATCCCGATCCTTTCATTGGTCTTCTATTCATCAGCTGCTTTTACATACAGGATTAGAAATGAGGTGGTGGAAGTGATGAATCAAGACTATATTAAAACTGCAAAAAGTAAGGGACTTGGGATGTTTGCTGTAGCTAGGTATCATATCTTTAGAAACTCGATTATTCCTTCTATTCCCTTGTTTGTATTTGGAATCTCAGGTGCTTTTTCAGGTGGATTTATTATTGAGTCTTTGTTTGGAGTACAAGGGGTATCTAGGATCTTAATTGATTCAGTGCAAGTTAATGAAACTAACATGGTAATGTTTAATATCTTGTTTATCCAAGGGATTCCCTTATTAGCAAGTGTCTTTATTGAATTTATCTATGTTTTAGTTGATCCTAGAATTAGGATTGCAAATAGTTCTAATGTTAGCTTATTAACTAAGTTAAAGTTCTTAAGTTCAAGACACCAATGGTTAATGAAGTGAAACAAGATTAACAGTGATAATGCCCAAAATATTGTGTTTAACTCGCCACTGCACCACCAGCTATTAGAACTCAATGCAATTGATTACAAAACAAAAACAGTTCAACTAACAACTGAACAAAAAACTGCTCTCAATATCAGTGCAACTGCTAACTTTATCTTACTTGGTAACAAGTGTTTAAAACTCAAAACAATCCATGGATAGAAATAAAAGTTTTGACCCTAACTTATTTAAAAGGGTTGATATCAACTTATTAAAGCGAAATGATCAGCTTATTGGTAAACCAACTACCAATTCAATAGAAATTATCAAGCGCTTGTTTCAAAACAAGTGGGCCATCTTATTTTTTCTTTTAATAGTTGTTATTGTGCTATTAGCAATTATTGTGCCTTTAACTTCCCCTTTTTCAGCAGTAACTCCTGTTTCAACCAATGCCTTAGCACAAAATCTACCACCACGGTACTTATGGCATAAACCAGGTGACATTTTAGTTCATAAGATTACAGCAAGATCAATTGCTGAAATCTCTCAAGCTAGTGGAGTTTTAGTAGGAACATTACCTAGTGCAAATAGTAATCCCTTAGCAACTAATGTCCAGTATGATATTGCTCCTTTTCAACTCCAAGAATTGCGTAATTATTTCCCTTTATTGGGGACTAATGGACTTGGGATTGATATTTGAACCTTGTTGTGAGCTTCTGTTGCCAAGTCATTGTGAATTGCAGTAGTAGTAGCAATTATAGCAATGGTGTTTGGAACCATTTATGGAGCGGTTGCTGGAAGCTTTGTTGGACATATGGCTGATAACATTATGAGTAGGATCATTGAGATTATTGATATAGTCCCTTCTATTCTTTGAATTATTGTCTTAGGAGCTACATTCCGCTTTGGTGGGGTTAAACAATTTGATGATAGTGTTGTAATCTTTACTTTAATCTTTGTGTTTTGAACATGACCTGCTACTACAACCAGAATTTACATTTTGAAAAACAAAGATACAGAGTACATCCAAGCAGCTAAGACCCTAGGGGCACACCAAATCAGAATTATCTTTGTTCATATGTTACCTGTTGTATTTGGGAGATTAGCTGTTGTGTTTGTTAGTTTAATCCCAGCAGTTATTGGTTATGAAGCTTCCTTAGTTTTCCTTGGGTTAAAACCAGCTACTGATATTGGCTTAGGGGCACTTTTAAACCAAGTAACTTCAAGTGATAATGTAGCTTTAATCTTAAGTTCGATTGTTAGCTTTGCAGTTTTAACAGTAGCAGCTAGAACATTTGCTAATGCTTTAAATGATGCAATTGACCCTAGGGTTGTAAAACGATAAAATGGCACTTAAAAGAAGTAATTTCTTTGTTGATAAAGACCAACAACTAAAGGATAATTTGATCTTAGACATCACTGATTTACATGTTAACTTTAAGGTTAAAGATGGGATCTTACATGCTGTTAGAGGGATTGATCTTAAGGTAGAGAGGGGTAGTATTGTAGGGATTGTAGGTGAATCAGGCAGCGGTAAATCAGTGAGTGTTAAATCAATTATTGGTTTTAATGACAATGCACAAACTAAAGCCAAACTGATGAACTTTAAAAACGTTGATATTACCAAACTAAAGAAACACCAGTGGAAGTATTATAGAGGGACATATGTCTCTTATATTTCCCAAGACCCATTGTTTTCTCTAAACCCAACAATGACGATAGGAAAACAAGTAAAAGAAGCGATTTATGTGGCTTCAAAAAGAAGGTATTTCCAAGCTAAATCAGACTTAAAATTTGCTTTATCAAATAAGGAGATTGACAAAAAAACTTATAAAAGTAAACTAAAAGAGATCAAACAAACCTACCAACAAAAAATAAAACCTATCAATGTAGAGAAAAAAACCTTAGAGATCCTGCAGTTCATTGGTATTAATGATGCCAAGAAACGTTTAAAGGCATTCCCAAGTGAGTTTTCAGGAGGGATGAGACAGAGAATTGTGATTGCTATTGCAGTAGCAACTGAACCTGATTTAATTATTGCTGATGAACCTACTACTGCACTTGATGTAACTATTCAAGCTAAGGTATTAACTTTAATTAAACAACTCCGTGATCTACTTAATATCACTATTATCTTTATTAGTCACAATATCTCTTTAATTGCTAATTTCTGTGACTTTGTTTATGTTATGTATGCAGGGAAAATTGTAGAACAGGGTCTGGTTGAAGAGATCTTTACAAATCCACTCCATCCCTATACATGGGCATTGATTTCTTCAATTCCTGAACAGAAAGATAAAAACAAACCACTAACTTCTATCCCTGGAGTTATTCCTAACATGTTAACCCCACCAAAGGGTGATGCTTTCGCTAGTAGAAACCAATATGCTCTAGCAATTGACTTTGAATACCATCCACCCTTTTTTGAAGTTACTAAAACCCATAAAGCAGCAACTTGATTGCTGCATCCCCAAGCCCCTAAAGTTGAACCACCTCAAGCGGTTATTGATAACATTACCTTAACCAAAAAAGCACTGCAATTTAAAGATCAATAATGGAAAACCAAAACACAAAAAAACCACTTGTTAATGTTAAGGCTTTGAGCATGATGTTCAAGGTCAGAGGAACTCTTTTTAAAGCCCTTGATGAAATTGGTTTTACTGTTAATGAAGGGGACTTCTTTGGGGTTATTGGTGAGAGTGGTAGTGGTAAATCAACCACGGGAAAATGTTTGATTAGATTAAACATTCCTAGTGGTGGAAAGATTGAGATTGCCAACCACTTACTCTCAGGAAAAAAACTTACTAAAGAGAATAACCAGTGGTTAAAACAAAACATCCAAATGGTGTTTCAAGACCCTTATTCATCTATTAACCCTACTAAAAATGTGCTAACTGTGATTTCAGAACCGCTGGTAATTAGTAAAACTGTTTTTGGGGAAACAAAACAATACTTAAAGAGTTTGCAAAAGCTCTCTTTTAAAGTAAAGAAAACATTGTTAAGGAATGATATTGAACTTGAAACCAAGTTTCACAATAACTTTTTTAAAACCGTTATTAAGCAAATTAATGAATCATTGTTTAACTTTGAAGATCTTGATTACAAGGATTTAAAACCATCACATTTAAGGCAAAGAATCATAAATGAAACAGATAAATTCATTGAAAAAATTAGAAGTGAGTTTGCCCTTTTTTATGATTTTTATGCTAACCAATCAGTACCCTTGCAAAAGGCATTAGATGATGCGAATTCCTCTTTAACACCATCTAGTGTTATTGAGTTAAAAAACCAGTTAAAAGCATTACAAAAACAAGCAAAGATTTCAAAGGCAGCATGGGATATTTTACAAGCCCTAAAGCAAAACCAAAAGGAGTTGAAAGATTATGAAAATTATGTCCATTTTGAACTCCAAAAAAAGCCACGAATCTATCTTAATACCTGACTTTTAACAACCAAAAGCTACATTAAAGATTCCAAGCAAAACATGCAGCTTACTGATGATATCTTTGCTTTTTCATATAACAGTATGGTTGACAAGAAAAGAAACTTGGTTTTAATTCTTTCTAAATACTATAAGCTGTTACCTTATTTCTATGACCAATCAGTATTTGATAATGCTGATCAATTTGATGAAATTGCTAACCTTATCTTTTTTGATTTAGTTGAAACATTGCTTGGTGTAACTAGTTTATTTAATGATGCATTAGCAGCTGATAAAGTCCCACTAATTAAGTTTGCTAAGTTCTTAAATAAGTTATGTGACTTGCGCTTTTTAACCTTAAAAAAGAGCTTTAAAAAAACAAGAGTAAGTTGTAGCTTTAGTTTTAACAGTGAACCTGAAATCTTGTTTGCCAACAGCTGCTATGATTTGCAACAAATGCCTCAAATCATTAAACCCTTTTGAGAGAAGCTTTTTAATGAACAGAACTACCAAAAGATTATTGATTCAGTTTCAAGACTGAATGTAATGATTGCAAATTACATTACCAAAGCTTTTGAAATTAAAAAAACTATTGATGAAAAACTAAGGGAGTTTAAACAACAAAATTTAGCTTTAAAAAAAGCTTATTCAGCTAACAAGAAAAGTGAGGCAAACAAAGCTTCCATTAATGAGTTAAAAGTCAATTTAAAAACACTTAAAAAACAGCTTAAACAAGAGAAAAATACTACTAAAAAACAATCAAAAAAGGAATTAAAACCACTTTTAAAAGAACACCATACTGCTTTAAAACTCCATGATGAGTTTAACCATGATTTACGCAAGTGGTTCAAAAAACTTAACTTTATGGTTAAGAAATACAACCGACTGGAAAACAGCCAGAAAAAGTTTTGTTTAGTTAAAAAGTTAAAAGCGCTTTTCAAAAAACAGGATGAAACACTGCAAAGTGAATTAAGACCAAAACTAAAAACATTTGGTGTAATTAACTTTGAGTACAAACGTGCAGTCAAAGAGTCCAATGTCTTTCGATTGGTGCATTTTGCTAAAAATATCTTTAAACCATTCTTGTTTTTTAACCTCACCAAGATTTTTATGAGAAATAAGGTCTATGAAGCACTTGATAGTGTTGGTTTAAAAAGAGAACATGCTTACAGATACCCCCATGAATTTTCAGGCGGACAAAGACAAAGAATTGCTATTGCCCGTGCTTTAATCACTAAACCCAAACTGATTATTGCAGATGAATTGATTAGTGCACTTGATGTTTCTATCCAAGCCCAAGTTATTAACATCTTGAAAGACTTGGCTAAAAAACACAACTTAACTGTGCTTTTCATTGCCCATGATTTATCAATGGTGCAAACTGTTTGTAACCGTTTGATCATTATGCATAGGGGCAAGATTGTTGAACGGGGCAGTGTGGATGAGATCTTTTCAAATCCAGTTCATCCCTACACCCGTTCCCTAATAAAAGCATCTCCTAAGTTAAGCAAAATCAATGTTGATCTCGCTTCTTTTGATGAAAACTTCACTTATGATAGTGATTATTCACTAACCAATATGCCCTTTTATATTAAAGTTCCTAACAGTGAAGAACATGAACTTTACTGTACTCAAAAGCAATTTGATAGTTGAATCAAAGAGGCTACGCCGATAAATTAATTTAAAATTTTCCAAAAATGTGGGAGCTAATTAAGCGTTTGTACCACAGCAAAATATGGCTAAAAAAACAGTTACAAGAATCGCTAAGATTAACCTAATTGGCGGACAAGCAAAACCTGGCCCTGCGCTTGCTTCTGTAGGGATTAATATGGGTGAGTTTACCAAACAATTTAATGAAAAAACCAAGGATAGACAAGGTGAAACGATCCCTTGTATAATCACTGCTTTTAACGATAAATCATTTACTTTTGTCTTAAAAACTACCCCTGTTAGTAACTTAATTAAACAAGCTGCTAAACTAGAAAAAGGTGCTAAAAATGCAAAAACTATTGTTGGAAAAATCTCCTTACAACAAGCTAAGGAGATTGCGCAATACAAGTTAGTTGATCTTAATGCTAACACAGTTGAAGCAGCATTAAAAATGGTGTTAGGTACAGCTAAACAGATGGGAATAGAGGTAACTGATTAATGAAAAAACTATCAAAAAGGATGCAAGCTGTTACCAAGCTCATTGATAAAAACAAACTTTATCCTATCCAAGAAGCATTTGAATTAATTAAAAAAACAGCAATTACTAAGTTTGTCAGTTCAGTTGATATTGCTGTTAGTTTAAACCTTGATACTACTAAAGCTGAACAACAGTTAAGAGGTGCAATTGCTTTTCCTTTTAGTATTGGTAAATCTATCAGAATTTTAGCTATCACTGATGATGAGAAAAAAGCTAGTGAAGCAGGTGCTGATTTTGTTGGTGGGCTTGATAAGATAGAAGCGATAAAAAATGGCTGATTAGATTTTGATCTAATTATCACTTCTCCCAAGTTCATGGGAGCATTAGGTAAACTAGGAAAACTATTAGGAACCAGGGGATTGATGCCAAACCCAAAAACTGAAACAGTTACTGATGATGTAGTTAGTGCTATTAAAGCTTATAAAAAGGGTAAGAAAGAATATCGAACTGATTCATTTGGCAACATCCACCTCTCTTTAGGTAAAACAGATACCAAAACTGAGCACTTGGTTGCTAATGCCATGGCTTTAATAGATTTAATTAAGTCTAAACGTCCTAGCACAGTCAAAGGTACTTACATTAAAAATATTGCTTTGACAACAACAATGGGACCAAGTTTAAAAGTAAAGCTACCTGATTAATGCCCACCTATAAACTAATTGTTGGTTTAGGTAACTTAGGTAAAAAGTATGAGAAAACTCGCCATAATGCTGGTTTTATGGTGTTAGATAGACTAGCTAGTTTATTCCACTTAAACTTTGATAAAACCAACAAGTTAGGTGATTATCTTTTTATTAAAGAAAAAGCAGCAATCTTAGCAAAACCTGCTACCTTTATGAATAATAGCGGTCTTTTTGTGAAATGGTTACAAGATCACTTTCAAATTCCGCTTGCAAACATAATGATAGTCCATGATGAAATAGCGTTTGATTTGGGAGTAATTAGGCTTAAAATGCAAGGGAGTGCTAACAATCATAATGGCATAAAATCAGTAATTAGACATTTAGATACTGAACAGTTCAATCGTTTACGCTTTGGGATTAAATCACAAAATACGAGTAACATATTGCATGAACAGGTAATGAGTGAATTCCAGAATAGTGAACTGACTAAACTGGAAGTTGCGATTACAAAGTCTGTTGAACTGTTGAAGCGTTATATTGAAGGAGAAGAGTTACAAAGGTTAATGGAATATTATCATCATGGCTAGTGAAAAACAATATATAGCAGGGGTTTCAGGTGGATCTGATTCAATGCTAATGCTTAAACTTTACCAAAAGAAGATTGCTTGTGTTGTTCATGTCAATTACAACACCAGATCAACCTCATTACGTGATCAAAAGTTAGTAGAACAATATTGTCAAAAATTAAATATTCCACTGGTTGTTCACACTGTTGATCCTGATCTAGTTTGAAAGAAGAACTTTCAAAATCAGGCACGGAAAATCCGCTTTGATCAGTTTAAAAAGACTGCAAAGCTATACCAGACCAACAAGTTATTATTAGCTCATCACCGTGATGATTTCATTGAGCAGGCCAAAATGCAACTAGATGCAAAAAAACGTGCTGTTTACTATGGGATTAAAACCAGGTGTGAATTGTATGGTTTGAAAATCTACCGTCCCCTAATGAAATACTGAAAAGATGAAATCATTGCCCTCTGTAGACAAGACCATATCCCTTATGAGATTGATGAAACTAACAAGTTACCTATTTATAAGCGCAATGAAGTGAGGTTAGAGATAGAAAAATGGTCTAAAATCGAAAAAGAACAGTTTTATATTGCTATCTGTGCAATGAACAAAACAATTGCTCAAAAACTGTTTGTATTAATGAAAAAAGCTAAAAAATGGTTATTACAACCTGATGTTAGGGAATTGAAACGGTTTTCAATTATTGATCAAAAACAGTTAATTTATAGCTATCTTATTTATCACAAGATTAATGTTAATGGTGAGAAAATTGATGCTATCCTTGATTTTATCCAACCTAGTCAACAAAAACAATACCGCTTGCAAAACGATATCTTTTTGATGGTGAAAAACCAGTGTTTAGCACTTTTATACAAAAGCTAAATGAAACATTTAACTGTCAAAGCATTAGTTTTGCAATTTAATGATTGTATCCAACTCATTGATGGTAAAAACAACATAGATAATGTGATTACTATCCCTGGGTTAAAAAGGAGTGTTTTTGAACTATTAGGACTATTTTGTAAGCCAATTGGTTCAGTTGCTATTTTAGGTAAACGTGAATTTATTTTTTTAAATCAAAAGCCAGTTGAGCAACAGAAAAAGATTATTGCAAACCTCTTGAAACTCAAACCACCTGCAGTTATTCTAACCAAGTCATTTCTTGATTGTGGTGTTTTGTTAGCTGTTAATCAAACTTATCAAGTTCCTATTTTAAAAACTAACTTGTTTTCAACTGAACTCTCTTTTACTGTTGAAACCTATATTAACGAGCAATTTGCTACTGTTCAAAAGTTACATGGGGTTTTACTTGAAATCTTTGGTGTTGGGGTATTTTTAGAAGGAAAGAGTGGGATTGGTAAATCTGAAAGTGCTTTAGATTTAATTAATAAAAACCACCTTCTAATAGGTGATGATGCTATTGAGATCTACAGATTAGGCAATAGGTTATTTGGTAGAGCACAAGCACTGGCAAAAGGCTTTATGGAGATTAGAGGTCTTGGCATCATTAATATTGAACGTGCTTATGGGTTACAGATTACAAAAGAACAAACTGAAATCCAACTAGCAATTAGTTTGTTGAGTTTAGAGGAGAAAAACAACGCTAGTTTTGAGCGCTTAGGCAGTGATTTAAAACTAAAAAATCTGCTTGGGGTTAAGATTAGTTACTATCAGATCCCTATCTCTTCAGGTAGAAAAACAAGCGAAATTATTGAAAGTGCAGTAATCGATTTTAAACTTAAGAAAAGTGGTTACAATTCAGCAAACGAGTTTATCTTAAAGCAACGTGCCATGTTAGAAGAACAAACTGATGAATAGACCAAGTTGATCAACTGCATTTAATATTGGTGGTGGATTTCCCATCCAGTGGTATGGGATCATTGTCTCAATTGGCATTATTTTTGCCATTTTAATGTTTGTCTTTAAACTGATTTATTGTTACAAATTACAAGACAACAGTTTTTATTTTTTTATCTTTATTGCTGTTTTAACGATGGTTTTAGGCGCTCGCCTCTGGTCATTTGTAATTGGTGATTCCAATTTTGCTAACAACAATTTCTTTGATTTTCGTAACGGTGGATTGGCCATTCAGGGTGGGATTTTGTTAACCAGTATTGTCGGAGTAATCTATTTCAACTTCTTTTTAAATAGTAAGACCAATAAAACCAAAACGATTGCTGAATTACTGAATAATAAGAATGAAATAAAAGCTGTTTATGTTGAAAGAAATATCTCTGTTCTAGTGATGTTAGATCTGATTGCTCCTTGTGTTTTAATTGGTCAAGCAATTGGCAGATGGGGTAATTTTTTCAACCAAGAAGTTTATGGGTTTGCTTTAGCTGGAACAATGAATGATCCCCAAGCATTGGCTAATACCCAGTGGGGATTTTTAAAGATCTTAATGCCTAAGGTTTGGGATGGGATGTGGATTGATGGTCAGTTTCGCATTCCGCTCTTTTTAATTGAGTCATTTTTTAACACTATTTTCTTTGTGTTAATTTACTTTGTAATGGATTTTATTAGGGGAGTTAAAAGTGGCACAATTGGTTTTAGTTATTTTCTTGCTACTGGAATCATTCGTTTAATCTTGGAAAACTTTAGAGACCAAACCTTTTATTTTCAAACTTCAATAACCACTAGTATTTTGTTTATTGTCGTTGGTATTTTAGGAATTTTTTATTGCCAGTTTATCCATGTCAAATTAAGAAATTACTTCTGAACTTATTTCTTTCTTTATGCCTTTTATAAAGTAGCTGCTTTTTTCACTACACTTTTTTTGAATAACAGAAAGCAAATGGCACAACAGAAGTTTGCTTTTTATGAAAAATCACTTCCCAATAAGAAGCGTTCTTTTTTTGAAATGAAGTATTACAATGATGTAACAACACCCAAAATTTATCGTTTAACTGATCAGGAAATGAAGTTATTTGATAAATTAGAGGCAGTTACAACCAGCTAGATTTTGTTAGAATACTTCAGTTGTCTATATGGCTACAATAGCGCAATTAATTAGAAAACCACGCCAAAAAAAGAAGGTTAAATCAAAGTCACCTGCACTCCATTATAACCTCAACCTTTTAAACAAAAAAACTACCAATGTTTACTCACCACTAAAGCGTGGTGTTTGCACCAGGGTTGGCACCATGACCCCCAGAAAACCTAATTCTGCACTAAGAAAGTATGCTAAGGTTAGACTTACAAATGGCTTTGAAGTACTTGCTTATATCCCAGGAGAAGGTCATAACCTACAAGAACACAGTGTTACTTTATTAAGGGGGGGTAGAGTAAAAGATCTCCCTGGAGTTAGATACCATATTGTTCGTGGTACTTTAGATACAGTTGGTGTTGACAAAAGAAGACAACAACGTTCTGCATATGGCGCTAAAAAACCAAAACCAAAATCTTAACTTGATCAGTTAAATAATGAGAAAAAATCGTGCTTTAAAAAGAACTGTTTTACCCGATCCTGTTTTTAACAACACACTGGTTACAAGGATTATTAATGTCATCATGAAAGATGGCAAGAAGGGTTTAGCACAACGCATCTTGTATGGTGCTTTTGAGATCATTGAAAAACGCACCAACCAACAACCTTTAACTGTCTTTGAAAAAGCAGTTGATAATGTTATGCCCCGCTTAGAGTTAAAAGTGAGAAGAATTGCTGGTTCTAACTACCAAGTACCAACTGAAGTTCCCCCTGACAGAAGGATTGCTTTAGCACTAAGATGGATTGTGATCTTTGCTAACAAAAGAAATGAAAAAACAATGCTTGAACGTGTTGCTAATGAAATTATTGATGCTTTTAATAACACGGGTGCTAGTGTTAAAAAGAAGGATGATACTCACAAGATGGCAGAAGCTAACAAAGCCTTTGCCCACATGCGTTGGTAGTTATTTATTATGTCAAGAACAGTTGATTTAAAAAACTTCCGTAACTTTGGCATTATGGCCCATATTGATGCTGGGAAAACCACCACATCAGAACGTATTTTGTTCCATTCAGGTAGAATTCACAAGATTGGTGAAACCCATGATGGTGAATCAGTGATGGACTGGATGGAACAAGAAAAAGAAAGGGGTATTACTATCACCTCTGCAGCCACTTCAGTGAGCTGAAAAAACTGCAGCTTAAACTTGATTGACACTCCTGGCCATGTTGACTTTACAGTTGAAGTGGAGCGTAGCTTAAGGGTTTTGGATGGAGCAATTGCGGTATTGGATGCTCAAATGGGAGTAGAACCACAAACTGAAACAGTATGAAGACAAGCTTCACGCTATGAAGTACCACGGGTAATCTTTGTTAATAAGATGGATAAAACCGGTGCTAACTTTGAGCGCTCTGTTTTATCAATTCAACAACGCTTGGGAGTGAAAGCTGTTCCTATTCAATTTCCCATAGGTGCTGAAAATGATTTCAATGGCATCATTGATATCATCACTAAAAAAGCTTATTTTTTTGATGGTAATAAAGAGGAAAATGCTATTGAAAAACCAATTCCTGAACAGTATGTTGATCAAGTTGAAAAACTTTACAACAACTTAGTTGAAGAAGTTGCTAGTTTAGATGATCAACTCATGGCTGATTATCTAGATGGTAAACCAATTGAAATTGATGCAATTAAAAATGCAATTAGAAACGGGGTAATTCACTGTAAGTTTTTCCCGGTATTGTGTGGTTCAGCATTTAAAAACAAGGGAATTAAACTCTTACTTGATGCAGTGGTTGATTTTCTCCCTTCACCTGTTGATGTCCCACCTGCTAAAGCAATTGATGCAAACAACAAAGAGATATCTATTAAAGCTAGTGATGATGCTAACTTTATTGGCTTAGCATTTAAAGTTGCTACTGATCCTTTTGTTGGTAGATTAACTTTTATTAGGGTTTATGCAGGAGTTTTAAAATCTGGTTCTTATGTTAAGAATGTTAGAAAAAACAAAAAGGAAAGGGTATCACGTTTAGTGAAAATGCACGCACAAAATCGCAATGAAATTGATGAAATTAGAGCAGGGGATATCTGTGCAGTAATTGGCTTGAAAGATACTACTACTGGAGAAACTTTAACTGATGATAAGCTTGATGTGCAACTAGAAGCAATGCAATTTGCTGAACCAGTGATCTCTTTAGCAGTAGAACCTAAAACTAAAGCAGATCAGGAAAAGATGTCAATTGCTTTATCAAAACTAGCAGAAGAAGATCCTACTTTTAAAACCTTTAGTGATCCTGAAACAGGGCAAACTATTATTGCTGGAATGGGTGAGTTACACCTTGATATCTTAGTTGATAGGATGAAACGTGAATTTAAGGTAGAAGTTAACATTGGTGCACCTCAAGTTAGCTTTCGTGAAACCTTTAAATCAACTAGTGAAGTTGAGGGTAAATACATCAAACAATCAGGTGGTAGAGGTCAATATGGACATGTTAAAATCCGTTTTGAACCTAATAAAGATAAGGGCTTTGAATTTGTTGATAAGATTGTGGGCGGAAGGATTCCAAGGGAATATATTAAACCAGTTCAAACTGGTCTTGAAAATGCAATGAATTCAGGTCCTTTAGCAGGTTACCCAATGATTGATATTAAAGCTACCTTATTTGATGGTTCTTTCCATGAAGTTGACTCAAGTGAAATGGCTTTTAAAATTGCTGCATCCTTAGCTTTAAAAGAAGCAGGTAAACAATGTAACCCAGTTTTACTTGAACCTATTATGGCAATAGAAGTTACTGTACCTGAACAGTACTTTGGGGATACAATGGGTGATATCAGTTCAAGAAGAGGGATCATTGAAGGTACTGAACAACGTGATAATGTTCAACTAATAAAAGCAAAAGTACCTTTAAAAGAGATGTTTGGTTATGCCACTGATTTACGCTCTTTTTCCCAAGGTAGGGGTAATTATGTAATGCAATTTAGCCATTATGCTGAAACTCCTAAAAGCGTTGTTAATGAGATAATTGCTAATAAAAAATAGATACTTAATAAAAATATAACTTTACTCAATGAGTTTTTCCAAAAAGTTTTTATGCACTACAATATCATTCTTTTAGTTGATGGTACGCTTAGTTTAGAACAAGCTAACCAAGTTGAACAAAAACACCAAAAATTGCTTGAAAAGGCAACTGAATTTAAAAGTGAATACTTAGGTTTAAAAGAGTTGGCTTACCCCATTAAAAAGCAACTTTCTGCTCACTATTACAGATGGAGTTTTCATGGTGAAAGCAATTGTACTAAGGAGTTTAAAAGAGCTGCTAACATCAATAAGCAGATAATAAGAGAGTTAATTATTAACAGAGAAAAAGACTATGGTTATTTAGGTTCAGTTAACCCTAAAAAACAACAACTGTCTTTGCAGAAGCTAACCAAGTATAATGAGATTATTGCTAGTGAAAATAATCCTGATAACCCAGATGCGCCTGTCACTTCTGGTCTAGCTTCTGTTAAACCACGGCTATCAAGAGTTGAAAAACAAAAGGAACGTGAACTTGAAAAGTGAACGGTTGTTCACCAATCAGGTAACTTTGATACTGTACAGATCAATCCTTATCGTCCTAGGATAAAACGCTTTTTACAAAACAACCAACAAACCTCCCAAGCTAATAATAACCAACCTCGTTTTCAAAATCAATTTAAAAAAGGAGCAAAACCTTAGATGAACCGGGTCTTCTTGTTTGGTAAACTCAGTTTTACTCCCAACCGTTTACAGACAAAAAATGGTACGTTAGGAGCTACTTTTTCCATGGAATGTCTTGATTCCAGTGGTTTTAATAATGCCAAATCATTCATTAGAGTAACTGCTTGAGGTAAAGTTGCTAGTTTTATTGTTGCTCAAAATCCTGGGGTGATGCTTTTTGTAGAAGGAAGATTAACTACATATAAAATTACTAACAGTGAAAATAAAAACACCTATGCTTTACAAGTAACTGCTGATAAGATCTTTCATCCTGATGAAAAAACTACCAATGAAGAACCTATTAAATCAACTGTAGTTGATTCACCCTTTATGAATCCCAAAGCAAGTGTTACAGAAGCTGAGTTTGAACAAGCATTCCCCCATCAAGATGAAACTGATTTTAACAACATTACCCCTATATTTGAAAATGATGTCCAACTAGAGGAGGAAAGTGATGATTAATAAAGAACAGGATTTAAACCAATTAGAAACCAACCAAGAACAGAGTGTTGAACAAAACCAAACTGATGAAAAGCGCAAGCCAAAACCAAACTTTAAAAGAGCAAAAAAATATTGTCGATTTTGCGCCATAGGTCAACTAAGGATTGATTTTATTGATGATTTGGAAGCAATCAAACGCTTTCTCAGTCCCTATGCAAAGATTAATCCTAGAAGAATTACAGGTAATTGCAACATGCACCAACGTCATGTAGCTAATGCTCTAAAACGAGCACGTTACCTAGCTTTAGTGCCATTTATTAAAGATTAAATATGAAGATAATTTTGAAGCAAGATGTTGCTAAATTAGGCAAGCGGTTTGATGTTGTTGAAGTTAAAGATGGGTTTGCTATCCATTTTTTATTTCCCAAAAAACTAGCTGCACCTTTAACAAAGAAAGCAATTGCTAACCGTGATTTGTTTTTAAAACAACAACAAGAACAATACCAAAAAAATCGTGCCTTAGCTGAAAAATTGAAACTAGTAATTGAACAAACACCATTAACTTTTCAACTCAAACAACACGATGGCAAGCCATATGGTTCAATCATCACCAAACAAATAATTAATTTAGCAAAACAACAAAGACTTGATTTACAGCGCTTTATGTTTAAAGATAATGTGCGCTTACAGTTTGGTGAACACAAACTAATTTTGCACCTTTTTGAGGAGATAACTGCAACTTTAACTGTTATAGTGAACCCTGAAAATGGGACAACAAACTAGTTTTAAATATGCAAATGATAGCAACATTGAACGTGCTGAAAGACGTTTGATGCAAGCAGTTGCTCAAAACAGTGAGGGCATTGATCTAATTTTCAATAAACTTGAACCAATTGATTTTTTTGCAACCCCTTTCAAACTCATTTTTCAAACTGCAAAAGAAAACTACCAATTAAATAACCCTATTATTGGTTCTGGTTTACTAGAAGCGGTTAAGTTTAAACTTGATGCTAATGATCAATCCACTAAAAGTGAACTTGAAATTTTATTCACAAAGATCTTATTAATCCGTTTACCACCTAACCAAACAGAGATTAAAACACTGGTTGATGTTGTTAAAAAAGCTTCTATTTTTCGCAGGTTACAACAGTTTGCTAAGCGTGTTTACAACGAGGAATTTAAGTTAAAAGAAGATCGTTTTGAAGGCTATTTACAAGCTATTCAAGATGATTTTGTCAAGATTATCCACAGTGCTTTTAGTAACATCTTTGCTTTTAGCTATGATGAGATTGCCAATCAAGAGGAAGCATTAATTAAAAAGGTTCACCGTGGGGAATTGATCATCAGTGGACTTTCAAGTGGATTTTTAAAATTAGATCAACTTACATCAGGTTGAAAACCAGGAGAGTTAATAGTAATAGCAGCTCGCCCAGGTAGAGGTAAAACTGCCCTTTTGATTAATTTTATGGCTAGTGCAGCTAAACAAATTGATCCTAAAACTGATGTGGTCCTCTTCTTTAGTTTAGAGATGCGTAACCGGGAAATTTACCAAAGGCACTTAATGCATGAAAGTCAAACTAGTTACACACTAACCAACCGGCAAAGGATTAATAATGTCTTTGAAGAGTTAATGGAAGCATCTTCAAGGATCAAAAACTTACCTATTAAACTCTTTGATTACAGTAGTTTAACACTCCAAGAGATCAGAAACCAAATTACTGAAGTGAGTAAAACCAGTAATGTTAGGTTAGTAATTATTGACTATTTACAACTTGTTAATGCTTTAAAAAATAACTATGGTTTGACAAGACAACAAGAAGTGACAATGATCTCTCAATCACTTAAAGCATTCGCTAAGGAGTTTAATACCCCTATTATTGCTGCAGCTCAACTTTCTAGAAGGATTGAAGAAAGGAAAGATTCCAGACCAATTCTTTCTGATTTAAGAGAATCAGGTTCAATTGAACAGGATGCGGATATGGTTTTATTTATCCATAGAACTAATGATGATAAAAAAGAACAGGAAGAGGAGAACACAAACTTGTTTGAAGTGGAGCTTATCTTAGAAAAGAACAGAAATGGTCCCAATGGCAAAGTTAAACTAAACTTTCGCAGTGACACTTCTTCTTTTATTAGTCAATATTCCCCTAGTTTTGATGACCAATACAGTTAATTTATGAAACTGAAGTTTTACAAACTACCTTTAATTACTACAGCATTTAGTTTTGTATTTTTAACTGCTTGTTCAACACCCCAATCTTCCTTTTTTCTCCCTGCACAAACAACTATTAGTACTTTAAAAATTAATGGTATGGAAAACAAAACAGGTTATTTTCTTGAAACGCAGCGTTCTCGTGGTAGTTACAATCCCACCGCTTCACTTACTATGATTAAGTTAGGAGATGAAAAAGAGTTTAAAAACGTAGATACAACCAAGCAAGATGAAGTTTTGTTTGCCAACATTTATGGTGGAATCTCTTCATTGCTTAACTTCAGAATTATCCAACCGATGTTAACCTACTGAAACTTAGTTAACAACTCATTAAGTCAGATTGGTAGTACTAATGACTTAATTACATTCAAAGATAGTGGATATAAAGATCAACTTGCAAAAGCGCTTGCTAACAATCTCATAGTTGCTGATGAAGGTAATAATAACTTTTGGTTTGGTTTAAAAGCCCTAAAGTTTGATACGGTTAAACTCCAAGCTAATAATACTGCTACTAGTTCAACAAGAGCTTCAACTACTCAAAATACTAATAATAAGATTGATGCACGTGAAAAAATCACCATTAATGGGAATGGTGGAACAAATAATGATCAAAATGCTACTGTTCAAAAGTTGATAGGTATTGAAAATATTGAAGTTGAGTTTAGCTTTGTTAAAACTGGTTTTAATGGAAATGAGATTAAGTTTGAAGATTATGTAACAGATTCTTCCCCCACAACATCTTTATTAAAGCAAGTTTGAAAAAGTAAGTGAAATACCGAGTTGACCCACACCAGCTTTAAATTCAAACTCAATTCTTTCAATGTTTTGTTAACTTATCAATTGGAAGCAAACCAAAAAAGCCAATATCTTCCCAATGGCTTTAGCTTTCTTTTTCCATCTAATTTAGAAGGAAAGATAGATAGTTCAAAAAGCTATTGAAACAATCTTGTTGATTTTTCAAAAAGAACCACAAATGAAGAGAACACAATGCTACTAACTGATTTGCAAAAGAAACAAGATCAAGTGAATCGGTTTGTTGGTTTTATTGGTCAAAACCACTTTACTTTAAGTGCTAACAGCATTAATGAAAAGCAGTTTAACGATGCTAGTACTGCTGATTTTTTTAAAGCAATCTTTCAAAAAGTGAGTATCAATGAATAACAATTTTAGCCATTCAGTTTTGAAAAGAAAAGTTTAAATTAATGGTAAAATTATTCATTAAACTTTCCTTGTTAGTTGTAGTTTTCAATACTGTTTGTATTTCGAAGTTCATTTTAAAAAATTCGTAGTTCTAGATCTTTAAAATATGTTTATTTAATTGTCTTTTTTAATTTCATAAATTGTTTGAAAACACAAAAAAATATCTTTAAGGTCAAGGCCTTACTACTTTCACTTTTTTCTGCTGCTGTTACCATCACTATTTTTGCTTTACCTATCTTTGCAAACAATGGTTCTAAAACTGATTTAGGTTTGCTTTCTAAAAATAGTGCTGATTTTTTAGGTAGTTCAAAAAGAAGTCTTGCTGGCTTTGATACTCCTTTTAGTCCAGATAACCTCCAGTATTTAGAAAAAGAAACTGATTATGATCAGAACTTTAAAAGTTTTACTGAAAAGTTTAAAGATGAAAAAATAACTAACAACCAACTTGGTATTGTTGATATCTATAACTTATTCAGTGGTTTTCACAAGAGTGTCAAAAGCACAGTTGACTTAATGAACCAACTGCAAAAGCAAGTTGAAGCTGCTAATGCTATCTTCCCAGTTGATGATGCTTTTGTTAAATTACCTAAAGTACCTACTGAATTATTTAAGTTAGTTGATGATAATGTCTTTCCTAAGTTAAATCCTAAGGGCTTAAATATCTCTGATAATATTGCTGCACTTTTTGAAAGATATAACCTTAAATCGATTGAACTTAAGAACTTTGACTTAGCTTTCTTGAGAAAAGCTGATGTAATTATCAAAGACAAGGTTCGATATAACTTTGAGATGCAAATGCAGTTTCAAACTGTTTATGTTGGTGGAGGGAATACCGTTATTAACTTAGACTTTACTTTAAAAGCCCAAACCGTTAACTTTGCTAACCTCCAAGATTTACAAAACACTTTTGTTAAAGTTGGTAATGATCTTTCCACCCAACTCTTTTGGATTCCAACTGTTAATAAATTAACTGATAATGCAGGTAATGATCTTACCCATATTGCTAAAACTGTGATTGGTGAATCGTTTTTCCAAACCAATGTTAACTTAGCTAAATCAGTTATTGAATATGATAAGGTTCAACCATTGGTTAAACAAGCTTTTGAAGAGCGAGTTTTAACTCCTTTCAAAAAGGAAAGAGAAGCTGCTAAAAAAGCTTATGAAGAAGAACAACGTCGCTTGGAAGAGGAACGTAAGCGTCAACTAGAAGAGCTAAGGAGAAGAGAAGCTGAGGAGAAAAGAAAAGCTGAAGAAGCAAAACGAAATCAAGAAAAAGCACGCAGAGAAAGAGAAGCTTATGAAAAATCATTTAACTCCTTTAAAGACTTTAAATTTTACTGGTTAACTAAAGGTAAAGATGTTACTAAAAAAGCTGATTTAATTGATGCACTTAAAACCGCTATTGCTACACCAGCATACAGAAATAGAACATTCTCTTTATTAATCAAAGGTTTTGCTAGTGGAGTTGAACGTTATTTCAACGCTAACAAGAATGATAAAGAGTTGAAAAAACTTGCATTTGGTGAAAAAGGGATCCAATTCCCTAGAGCAGATGCTGGGGTAAATGGTCTTTACATGAGTAATTTTTTGAGGCATGAATTGACAAGCAAAGCAAAATTTTCACTTAACCTAAAAGATATAAAAGTTGAAAATACGGTTGAAGATACTCAATTGTATTGGAAGGATAATGGCATTCATTTAAAGCAAGCCAATCCTTATAAATTCAATCTAAATATCAAGATCAAGTACAACGGCTGGTATAATGTCCACTGGTGAAACTGGCTCCCTGCTAAAATTTTAGGGATTCCTACAGACTGAAGTGGTGAGATGAATTTAACATTTGTTGTCAACGGTGACCTATCAGAAATTGTTGATAAACATGATTACCCTGGTACTTTCTTTCAATTTACCGATAAAAATGAATTGCTATTTACCTTAGCAGTTAGAGAACAAATTAAGGTTGATAATAATCATTTTATGGGTCTGTTAAAAAGCCAAAACCTTCATAATCTTCAGCTTGCTTCTGGTGCTACAAAACCTCCTGTTGTTGATTTAGCTAGTTATTTCCACTTTGTATTATTGACTGAAAAATCTTAATCTATTAAGAAATTTTTGATCAGTTACTTTTACCTAGATAAATTTAAAGTTTATTTGTGGTAATGGATGATCTATTCCAAAGAATGGTTAGCTGTGTTCTACCGTCATGAAGAGCTTTTATTGATGAGGAAGTTAAAAAACCTTATTTTCAAGCTTTATTAGAAAAATTAAAGGCTTTAAAAGCAACAATAATTCCAAAACCAGAACTTATTTTCCGTGTTTTTAGCTTCTTTAAGCCAATTGATACAAAGGTAATTATCTTTGGTCAAGATCCCTATCCTAGTCCTAATGATGCTTGTGGACTTGCTTTTGCATCCAATAATTCCAAAACCCCTGCCAGCTTAAAAAGAATAATTTTACGTTTAGAAAAAGAATATCCTTCGCTTAAACAAGAAAGTAGTTGACAACAAAACTTCCTATTGAATTGAGCAGAACAGGGCGTTTTATTACTAAATGGAATTTTAACAACTACTGTATTTATACGCAACGCCCATAAAAATTGGGGTTGGGAGGAGTTTAACTGTAATTTGCTAACTTTTCTAAAAAATCAAAACATTAAACCGCTGTTGGTATTTCTGGGTGTTCAAACTAAAAACTTTGTTGTTAAGAGTATTGGTAATGTTGATGGATTTGAGCATTTATCATATCCCCATCCCTCACCACTAAGTGGTAATTTGTTTCTAACAAACCCTAACGATCTGTTTAAAACAATTAACAATTGGTTGAAACAACATAACCAAAAAATAATTAACTGAGCAGTTGTTAAAAATGCTAGTTTTGACCAATTAAGTTAATTAAAAACAAAGCTGTAGTTGACACTTGTTTATTGATTAGAAAAACAACAACCTTGTAAAATTATTTAACTAAGTGATTATTACTTAATTGCACTTTAGATGGGAGAGATTAAAAATACTGCACCAACAAGCGATATTTCCACTTCAGGATTTATCTATTTTGCAGTTGTTTTTCTAATCATTATAGTCTATCTTTTTTTTAAAAACATTCTCTTTTTGTTCTTCTTTAAAAGATATCCTAAAAACACACCTAAAATTGGGGTTAGCAATATTACTACTATTGCTATGATTATTGCTGTTGCTGTATCTGTTGTTTTGGTCTTAATGGCTTTAGCAGGGGGGTTAACAGCAGCGCTGTTCCGTGGTTATCCTGGGTTCCGTGTTACCTTAGAGTTAATTCTAGTGAAGATTTCAGGACTTTTATTTGGTCCTATAATTGGTATTTTTTCAGCAGCTACCATTGACTTTTTAACTGTTATTTTTTCAGGTGGGGTGTTTAATATTGGTTATGTTTTAGGAGCAATCCTAACGGGAATGATTGCTGGAATTTTACGTGAAGTTTTAATTTCAACTTCTTTTTTAAATAACAAAACTTTAAGTGATTTTGCCTATCTTGTTTTATCAGTGGGGATGGTATTTGCCAGTTTTTTAGTAACCCAGTTTTTTGTTATCTCAGTTACCCAAAACTTATCAGCATTTCAAAGTAATGATCAAATTGTTTTACGTTTTAACGCCTCACCTTTAAATTTCAGTATCTCATTGCAAAGATATGTTCAAATTATTTTCTATTTTGCGATGGTTGTAATCATCACAATGGTAGTACTTTACTTTGTTTGAATAATCAAGCAAAAGCACTTTAACTATGCTTATTCCAAGTTTTTCTTTCGTAGATATAAACATGCTAATCACCAATTTACCTTATTTGTGTTAACAAAAGAAAACTGGTTTTATCTAATTCTGAATGTAATTACATTAGCAACCACCAGTTTGCTAATGATTAACATTGCATTTATTCCTATCTTTGATACCCAAACAACTGGACAAACTTATGATTTTTGATTATTAGTTAGATTATTGTTTGCTCCTTTGATCTTCTTACTTGATATTATTGTTATCTATCCAATCTTGTTATTGTTAACCCCAATCATGTTAAAAGGGTTTAAAACAGTAGCATCAGAAACCCAAACAAAAGGAATCAAAAAGAGTTTTTCAGATATGCAAAGCTTAATTATGCCCAATGTTATTAGTCACAAAAAACAGCAGTTAATTAGAAAAGAGATGCAACAGTTAGCAAAAACAATCAGAATTGATTTATCAGACAAAGAAGTGGATGCACTTGTTGAAGAGTTTAAAGAGATCACAAAGAGTTTTAATAAGGTAACTAAAATTGATACCACTAATGTTCAACCGATGTACGCTCCATTTGAATTTAGTCCAACCCCACTAAGAAAAGATAAACCAGTAGTTGATAAACACGCTAAGCAACTACTTAATAACTGTTGTGAAGTTAAAACAGGTTTTGTAAAGGTATAGTTGTGCGATCAAATATTTTAAGTCTCAGGGCGATACTTGATAAAAAACCTAGTGCCATTAACGATGTTTTAACATCAATTAATGCAAAGATAGAACTGAATAAATCAAGTAATTTTTTATTGAAAAATACTGTTGAAATTTATTCAAAAAAAATTAATAAAAGTGATGAAAAGATTCTGCTAAATAACATCCCTTATGTTTTGAAAGATAACATCGCTACTAAAGATATTGTCACCACTGGTGGTTCTTTGTTTTTAAAAAACTATCTTCCCCCTTTTTCAGCAACTGTGTTTGAACTGTTAGAAATGAATGGCGCGTTGCTTGTTGGTAAAGCTAATATGGATGAATTTGGCTTAGGTGGAACAGGTAGTTATTCTGCTTTTGGTGTTGTTCATCACCCTGAAAATTCCAGTTTAATTGCAGGTGGTTCTTCCTCAGGTTCAGCTTACGCAGTTGCTAAAGACATTGTTCCTTTTTCCATTGCAACTGACACTGGTGATTCGATTAGAAGACCTGCTAGTATCTGTAATGTTGTTGGCTTTAAACCAACTTATGGTTTGATATCACGTAATGGGGTATTTCCATATGCCCCAAGTATGGACCATGTGGGGATATTTGCTAAGTTTGTTAGTGATATTGCCATTGTTAGTGATGTTGTTATTAAACATGATAAAACTGATTTTTCTTCCCAAAAATCACCTGATGAAAACCAGTTTTTCAATGAGTTGGCCATTCCCTTTACAAGATCAATTCGCTTCGGTTATTTAAAACCACTAGAAAAACTGTTTAACAAACACCTCCAAAAAAAATGAAATAATCTCAAAAAAACCTTAGAACAAAAAAACTACCAGTTGATTCCACTTGATTTTGATGTGGAACTTCTCAAAGTAATTGATTCTATTTACAAAATAATTAGTTATAGCGAAGCAGTTAGTTGTTATAGTAATTTAACTGGCATTGTCTTTGGTCAAAAGGTGTTTGAACCTAATTCACCAAGTAATTTTGATCAAACTATTACCAGAAACAGAGATCAGTTTTTAGGTAAACAACTAAAAAGAAGATTTGTAATAGGGGCATTTGCAACTGATGAGAAGAATTTTGAAAAGTACTTTGAAAAAGCTCAGAAAATAAGAAGAGTCTTAGTGGATAACTTTCTGAATCTCTTTAGTGATGTTGATTTTGTATTATCACCAAGCGCTTCTTGTTTTGCTAGTACCATTGAAGATATTCAAGCTAATAAGCCATATACAAACATTATTGATGACTTTTTACAATTAGCTAATTTTGCTGGTAGCCCTTCTATAACTATCCCTTGGTTAGTTCAAACAAAAGACCAAACAATTGGTTTAAGTATTAGTGCTAACTGTTTTGAAGATAAAAAACTCTTACAAATTGCTTATTGATTTGAACAACTTTTTGATTTAAACCATGATTAATTTTGAAGCGATTATTGGAATTGAAGTCCATGTAGTTTTAAATACTGCTAGCAAGATGTTTTCAAAAGCACCTAACCGCGTTGATAATCAAAAAATCAATCATTTTATTGACCCAATAGATTTAGGTTTACCAGGCACTTTGCCTCAAGTTAATGAGTTAGCAGTTTACAAGGCATTATTATTAGCTGATGCATTAAAAATGAAGACAGTAACAAATAAACTTGTTTTTGATCGAAAGCACTATTTTTATCAGGACTTACCTAAGGGTTTTCAAATCACCCAACAAAATTATCCTTTTGCTAAAAATGGTGTAGTTACCATTAATGTTGATGCTATTGAAAAACCAATTTATATTGACCGGTTTCATTTGGAGGAAGATACTGCCAAACAACACTTTAACCATGACCAAATTCTGCTTGATTTTAATAGGTGTGGTGCACCTTTAATTGAAGTTGTTACTCTTCCTGTTATCAACACTGCAAAAGAAGCGAAAGCCTACCTACAGAAGTTGAGACAAATTCTGATTGTTAACAATATCTCCAATGCCAAATTGGAAGATGGTTCAATGCGGAGCGATTGCAATGTTTCAGTACGTTTAAAAGGTCAAAGGCAACTAGGAACTAAAATTGAAATTAAAAACATCAACTCACTTAATAATGTTGAAAAAGCGATTGATCTTGAGATTAACCGCCAAGTTAAAGCACTTATTAATGGTGAAACCTTGAGTCAAGCAACTTTAAGCTTTGATGATAAAACCAACAACAATGTTTTTATGAGAAAAAAAGACAATACGATTGACTATAGGTACTTTATTGAACCTAACATCATGACTAGTAATATTGATGATTTATTATTAGAAAAACCTGTTGCTTTTCAGTTAGAACAGTTTCAAAAAGAACTAATTGATAGTAATGTCAATCCTCAATTAGTCCAATTAGTAGTTGATGATGCAACTATCTTTAGTGCTTTTCAAACTATTAATAGTGTGATTAAAAACCCCCAAGAAACCATCAGGTGGTTATGTATTGAACTAATAGGTCAACTCAATAAAACCAACAGTTCATTAACAGCTAATTTAATTCAAGATCTAATTACCCTAATTGAAATGCTAAAAGCAGCAAAGGTTAACCAAAAACAAGCTAAGCAGTTAATTACTTTAATGATTGAAACTAAAAAAGATCCAAAATCGCTAGCTAAGCTCCATAATTTAGAGCAAATTACTGATCCAAAAGAGTTACAAAAGATCATTAAAAAAATCTTTCAGGAAAATGAAAAAGAGATCCTGAAAAACATTGATAGAATTGAACGGATTCAAAAGTTAATTATTGGTCAAGTTATGCATAAGACCAATAATCGAGCAAACCCCCAACAAGTTTTTATAATTGTTGAAAATATGCTTCATGAAGTTCGGGAAAGAGATAGCTAAAAAAAATCAAATTATTTATCGCTATATAATCCTTAAAATTCAAAGCTTTGAATGACCTGCTAACACCCGTATCTTCTCAGAACGCCAACTAGAAATCCGTTTCAACTCCTCACGGAGTCAAATTCGCTCTGTTCTCGCTACGCTTTTAAACAAAAATATAATCCGCTACACTAAAAATACCCCTGGTTATTTTGTGTGTAAAGATGTAGGCTTTAGTTTTTTTCATAAAACCCAGGATAATCTGAAGGTGAAATATGCTAAACTTTCAACTTTGATTAAAAAGCTGTTATCACAGGATGATGCTAGTGTTTTTGCCAATATTGACAGTACTGTGCACCTTGATAAATTTAAGGGAATTGAAGCTAAGTTTTTTGATGAGAATAAAAAACACTTTTTAAACGTTTGTTTTTTTGCTAAAGATGATATTTTAAACATCCTTGATGAAAACAACCTCCAGCAACAGTTCTTCAGGGAGTTTGCTTACAATGGGATTGCTATTGAAAAACGTCATTGTGTTACCTCTGTTGACAAGGAAAGTGGGTGCTTGGTGATGTATGACATGTATTATGATGACAATGATAATTTTGTAGTTGCTAGCAAAAGTAACTTCCTTAACCCTGAATTGAAAGTAATCAATGCTTAAAGTGAATGCTGATTTTTTAACTAAAGATCAAGTTATCTATGATTTAGTGATAGTAGGTGCTGGCCCTGCTGGGATTGCTAGTGCCATTTATGGTAAACGTGCTAACTTAAATTTAGCAATTATTGAAGGAAACACTCCAGGAGGGAAGATAGTAAAAACTAACATTGTGGAAAACTATCCTGGTTTTAAAACCATAACTGGTCCTGAATTAGGTCTTGAGATGTACAACCACTTGTTAGCATTTGAACCAGTTGTTTTTTATAACAACTTAATCAAAATTGATCATCTTAACGATACATTCATCTTGTATTTAGATAACAAAACGACAGTTTTTAGCAAAACTGTTATCTATGCAACAGGGATGGAAGAGAGAAAACTTGGCATTGAAAAGGAAGATTATTTTTATGGTAAAGGGATTAGTTATTGTGCTATTTGTGATGCGGCTCTTTACAAAGGTAAAACAGTTGGTGTTGTAGGAGGAGGTAATTCTGCAATACAGGAAGCAATTTATCTTTCAAGTATTGCTAAAACAGTTCACCTTATTCACAGACGTGAAGTGTTTAGAAGTGATGCATTACTAGTTGAAAAATTAAAAAAAATTAGTAATGTAGTTTTTCATTTAAATGCTACTGTAAAACAGTTAATAGGTCAAGAAAAGCTCCAAACTGTTAAATTGGCAAGCACAGTTGATAAATCAGAAAGTGAAATTGCAATTGATTGTCTCTTTCCTTACATAGGCTTTGAAAGTAATAACAAGCCAGTTTTAGATCTTAAGCTTAATTTAGATCAAAATGGTTTTATTTTAGGAGATGAAAATATGCAAACTAACATTAAGGGTTTTTATGTTGCTGGGGATTGTAGAAGTAAATCATTCCGGCAAATTGCCACTGCAATTAGTGATGGGGTAACAGCTGTTTTAAAGGTTAGGGATGACATTTAGTACACAGATTAAAGCTGAACTGGTCCAAAACAAATTAATTGATAAACACTGAAATGTCTTTTTAGCAGGTTTTTTTCAAAACAACTTAAAGCTACTTTACAACCGTAACTGAAGTTTTAAAGTGCAATCTGAAGCATTAAAGGAACAATTTGTTCAAAATCTTAAGTTTGACTTTAAGACAAAAGCTAGTAAGAAATACTTTCTTTTTGAGTTTAATGCAGATATTAACGTAATTAACACTCTTTTAAAACTTGATGTGACAACTAGTGAATTGGTAGTTAAACAAGTTTATCTCATTGCTGCTTTTTTAAGTGGAGGTAGTGTTAGTGATTTAATAAACTCCAATAACTTTCACTTGCAAATCAGTTCCAACAATGAGTTTCAAATTCAACAACTTTTAAAATTGTTTAGTTTTTTTAAAAAAACAGTTAAACAAAACCAGTTAGTTGTTTATCTTAAAAGTTATGAAAAGATCTGTAATTTTTTAAAACTGATTCAAGCCTTTGATGGTTATCTTGCTTTTGAAAATAAGCAACTAGAGAAAAGTTTTACTTTAAACCAGTTAAGAAAAAGTAATTTGGAAGTTGCTAACTTAATGAAGACAATCAGATCTAATAATCAAACTAATCAACTCCAACTAAAATCATTTATTAAAAGTAGTAGTTTTGCAAAAAGACCGCTTAATTTTCAGCGTTATTGCTTAATTAAAAGTGATCATCCTGATTGATCTTTAGAACAGATAGCAAACTTTTTTTTCACAAAATATAACATAAAGATTAGCCGCAGTGGAATCCAACATTTTAGTGTTAATCTAAAAAAACTATGCCAGTAGTTTAAAATTAGTTCACAAGCAATGCATCCAATCCAAATAGTAATGTTCATTATGGCTGTTATCTGTTTAATTATTGGACTTTTGCTTTCTAACCATGGTTCTACTGGAGGATTAGCTTCTCTATCAGGTCAGGACTTGGAGATCTTTCGTAAAACCAAAGATAGGGGTTTTGTAAAGATCTTACAGATTATCATGTTTATCTTAGTAGTTTTATTTTTAATTCTTGGGTTGATATTTAGTTTTGCACCAAGATAACAATGAAGGTTTTAACTGAACTCCAAAAGCAGATATTTACCATTGTCAAAAAGGAAAATGGTAAACCTATTCCCCCTGGAATAGTGGTAAGAATGATGGAAAATAGTCCTAATTTTCCAGGTAAACATCTCATCTATCGGGCCATTGATGATCTGCTTGATTGAGCCATCTTAAGGAAAGCTGGTGGGGTTACAAACCAGCTATTAGTTAACTATGAACCTGCTGAGCCTTTACTTGATAAAAAACTACAAGGGATTTTAACCTTAGGAAATAAGAATAGTGGTTTTATCCGCTCTTTGGATGATGATAAAACTGTGTATTATGTCCATTACTCTAATTTAACTGGAGCTTTAGATGGGGATCTTGTGGAGTTTTGTAAATTAGATAAACCCCAATTTGGTGATAAGTTTGATGCTGCAGTTATTACTATTCTAAAAAGAGCAAGAATCTTGTATGCAGGTAATTTTTTAGTAGATCAAAATGAGTTTGCCTTGGAATACAAAATTGTTGCTGATAACCCTAGATTTTATTTAACTATGATTGTAAATCCTGATTCTATCCCAAATAACTTAGCATCTAACACCAAGATAGCTTTTCAAATTGATGAGTATGATCCTGATAACAACTTATGTAAGGTTTCTGTACAACAAGTTTTGGGTAACAATGATGATCCGCTAATTAATATAAAAGCAATCATGTTGGACAATTCCATTGTCTTTGAAACTAACGATGTAGTTGAACAGCATGCTAACAAGTTAAGTTTTGATACTGAAGAACAACATAAAGCTTACCGTCAGGATTTAACTGATTTAGCTTTTGTGACTGTTGATCCTACAACATCAAAAGACCTTGATGATGCTATTTATGTCAAAACAATACCAACAGGTTTTGTGCTTTATGTAGCTATTGCTGATGTTGCACACTATGTTAATAGAAATAGTGAAATAGACATTGAAGCAAAACACAAAACAAGCTCAATCTATCTACCTGGTCATTATGTTGTGCCCATGCTACCTGAGCAATTGTCAAATCAGCTCTGTTCTTTAAATCCAGCACAAAAACGTTATGTTGTTGTTTGTGAGATTAGTTTTGATAATCAGGGAAGGATTAAAACAAACAAGCTTTACCCAGCAACAATTATTTCCAAAAATCGTTTTAGCTATGATCAGGTTAACAAGTGGTTAAATAATAAATCAGAATTAAACTGTGATGAAACAGTTATCAACAGCTTAAAAGCAGCTTTTACACTAAGTGATCTAATTCAAGCGCAACGTCAAAAACGCGGTACAATTGATCTTTCACACAAAGAAACTGAGATAGTTGTTGATGAACATTATTTTCCCATTAAGATAAATTTTTTGGTTCACGATAAAGCTGAAACCATGATTGAAAATCTCATGGTAGTGGCCAATGAGACAGTTGCTTGGGTGTTAACTAACAACAAAATTGCTTTACCATACAGAGTTCACCCAAGACCAAGCAAAAAGAAGTTACAAAGTTTGATTGAAACAGTTGGTGAGTTGAACATAACTAAACCCCAATTTAACTTAGATACTGTCACTTCAAGCCAAATAGCTAGCTGATTAAATGAAAACAAAGATAATCCTAGTTATGAGATCTTTGTAATCCTCTTATTAAGAACACTAGGCAAAGCTTTTTATAGTGTTAATCCCCTGATGCACTTCAGCATTGGTTCTAACCACTATACCCACTTTACTTCACCGATTAGAAGGTATATAGATCTAACCATTCACAGGTTGTTGTGAATGCATCTTTTTACTCCCGATCAATTCACTGATAATGAAAGAGATCAACTCAAACAAGAGTTGGAAAAAATTGCTGATACAGTTAATGATACAGAGATTAAAATTATCAATTGTGAAAGAAATGCCAATGATTATCTAACAACGCTGTTATTATCAAAACAAATTGGCAAAACCTTCAGCGGATTTATTTCAGCAATTACTAGCTTTGGAATTTTTATGAGAATGGATGAAAATAACTTTGATGGGTTAATCAAAATTACAACTATCCCTGATGATTTCTTTATTTTTGAAAAGGAAAAAATGGTATTGAAAGGAAGAAAAACTAATAAGGTTTATAAAATTGGCGATCGTTTGGAAGCTAAACTAAGTGAGATTGATTTCATCCAAAAACGTGCTATTTTAACACTCATATAATTAGCCAATGGTTGTTAATATCCTGCTTTTTATTACCCTTATTTTTTTACTTTTACTGTTTGTTTTTTTAATTGCTTTTGCATTTCTAAACAAACGGGTTAGAAATTATGTTGTACGTACTTGAACTAGTGTTTTCAGTAAGTCCAAACAAAACCTTGATAAAAAGAACTTTTTTGACAATTTAACTTCAACTTTATTAAGACTTTCAGTTGATAAAATTGGGGCTATTATTGCCATTGAAAAACGTGATTCACTTGATCCTTATATCAACATTGGTTATCGGGTTAGTTCTGATTTTTCCCCTGAACTGTTAGTTACTATTTTTTACAACAAATCATCTCCTTTACATGATGGAGCGGTGATTGTTAGAGATTACAAAATTATTAGTGTCTCTTCTTACTTTCCAATGACAAGACAATTAATTGATGTTTCATATGGTTCAAGACACAGAAGTGCCTTGGGATTAAGTGAAAAGTCTGATGCAGTTGTTTTTATTGTTAGTGAAACAACTGGTAAAATATCAGTTGCTTTAAAAGGGGTTATTAAAACCTTGTCTTCCAACTCAGATAGGTTGCAAGATGAAATTATCCATTACTTGTCTTCAAAGTAGGATTAATCACTTTTCATTCTGGTTTTTTAAACCATGGATTCAAAGGGTTAATTCTTTGGTAAAAAAAGCGTCCCTGTAAGTGATCAAATTCATGCTGTAAACACATTCCAAATAGTCCAGTTGCTTTAATGGTAATCTCTTTTTTTTCAAACCAATCATAACCTTTAATAGTGATCCATTCACTACGAATTACATAACCTTTGTGCTGCTTTTTAACACTTAAACACCCCTCACCACTTTCTAAAAATGCTTTATTTTCACTTTGATCAATAATTTTAGGATTGATCAGTAGGCACTTTTTTTCTTTGTTTAAATCATTGAGGTGGATGTAAAACAGTTGTTTTCAATAGCCAATCTGGTTAGCAGCTATCCCAATTCCTGGAATAATGTCATATTCTTGTGCTTTACCATCATATGAAGCATCAACATATGCAATCATCTTTTTAATACAGGTTTCAATTTGCTCATCTATTGGAAAATTAACAGCTTCAGTTGGCTTGTTAATCAAAGCATTATCATCAAAAACAAGCCAAGTTTTAGTTGGTTGAAAAGTCATTGATAAAAACAGTAAAGTTAAAATTATTCTAACAATTGAAGTGAACAATCAGGGGAGAATTTTTGTCATTACTGGTCCTAGCGGTGTTGGCAAAAGCACCCTTGTTAAAGCCTTATTAGATCATTTCAAAGAACAACTGTTCTACAGTATCTCTGCAACTACAAGAAAAAAGCGCATTAGTGAAAAAGAGGGAATTGATTATTTTTTTAAAGATAAAGATGAGTTTGAAAACTTAATAAAACAAGATGCTTTCATTGAATGGGCTTGCTATAATAACCATTATTATGGAACGCTCAAGTCTCAAGCTGAACAAGCAATTAAAAGCGGAATTAATTTAATGCTTGAAATTGAGTATCAAGGTGCTTTACAGGTTAAAAGTAAATATCCTCATAACGTTGTTTTAATTTTCATTAAACCACCTTCAATGCAAGAGTTGTTAAAACGTTTAAAAAAGCGTAATGATGAAGATGAAACCACAATTAAAAAACGTTTAGAACAAGCTAAGATAGAGTTTCAACAGATTGATAATTTTAAGTATGTTGTCACTAACAAAGAGTTTGATAAAACCCTTAATGAGTTGAAATCAATCTTACTATCTGAGTTTATTTAATGCAAGCTGCTAATGATCATTTCTTTACCGGTTTATCAAAAAAAGGTCCTGTAAGAAAGGAAAATCAGGACTTTTATGGATTTAGTTTTAATCAAAATAACCTACTAATAGTTGTTTGTGATGGTCTTGGTGGTTATAAGGGTGGCAAGATTGCTAGTAACTTAGTAGGTAAACTCTTTCTTAGTTTATTTGAAGGTTTTGAATTTAACCAGTGAGATGAAACTACAGTTAAAAAGTGGTTTGAAAATACTTTAATACAAGCACGCTTTCAACTAGAAAATTGTTTTCAAACAGTTTATGAAGCACAAATCCAGTTTGCTAGGATGGCTAGCACCTTGGTCTTGGGAATTTTAACTAAAAGTGATATTTATATCTTTTGAATTGGTGATTCCAGAGCTTACTTATTATTTGAAAACCAAGCTAAGTTAGTTACTAAGGATCACAATCTTTATAACCAGTTAGTTGCTATGAATGCTGATGAGAAATTACTTTTAAGTTATTCTAATCAACTTTTAGCATTAACAAATACTATTTCCAAAGAAACAAAAAGACCATTAGTTTATGGTTTTTATAACACAAAAATTGAACAACAAGAATTTTTATTATTGTGTTCTGATGGACTTTATAACTTTGTTGAAAAAGAGCTTTTTTTTGAAATTATCACTAATTCTAAAAACCTAAAACAAGCAGTGTTTAATCTTTATAGAAAAAGTATTGAAAATGCAAGTAATGATAATATTACTGCTGCCCTTGTTAATCTGCAAAAATGGAAGCAATCTTAAAGATAGGTGATATTGTTGAAAATAAGTATCAAATTGAAAAGCTTTTAAATAGGGGTGGGATGGATTCCTATCTTTTTTTAGCAAAAAATTTGAACTTAAAAAACTATGGACCAGTTCAAAAAAAACAGTATGGACACTTAGTTTTAAAGGTGGTTCAAAAAAATCCTAAGATTAATGAAAATAATTGGAAAAAGTTCCTTGATGAAATGGTAACCACAACTAGAGTGCACCATTCTAACCTAGTGAAAAGTTTTGATGTGGTGAACCCTTTTTTGAAAATAGTTCGTGGTAATAAAACAATTGCTCTCAATCAGATAGTGATGATTGCAATGGAGTATGTTGATGGCCCTTCTTTAAGACAATTGCTTAACAGAAAAGGCTACTTTAGTGTTAGCGAAGTAGTTTATTACTTTACAAAGATAGTAAAAGCCATTGATTATCTCCACAGTTTCAAGCACCAAATTATCCACCGTGATCTTAAACCTGAAAACATCTTATTTACTAGTGATTTAACTGATATTAAACTATTAGATTTTGGCATTGCTTCAACAGTAGTTAAAGTTGCTGAAAAAACCGAAGTTTTAACTGATGAAAATTCACTGTTTGGCACAGTTAGTTATATGATTCCTGATGTTTTGGAAAGCACAGTTAATAAAGCTGGTAAAAAGGTTAGAAAACCACCCAATGCCCAGTATGATATCTACTCGTTAGGAATTATTCTATTTGAGATGTTAGTTGGTAGAGTTCCATTTAACAAGTCAATTAACCCCAACAAGGAAAGAGAAACAATCCAAAAAGCACGCAATTTTGACTTACCTTTAATGCAAGCAACTAGAAGTGATATCCCAAATAGCTTAGAAAATATTGCTTTTCGTTGTACTGCTGTGAAAAGAGAAAACAATAAGTGACTTTACAGTTCCACAAAAGAACTTTTAGAAGATTTGGCGAATTGAGAAAATGAACAAGCGATGATTAAACCTGCTAATGAAAGGGTTTTAGAAGGGCAGGTGGAAATTAGAGAAATGATGCTTGAAAAGCCCTTAGCTTGGTATTTCAAAACTTGAGCCTTATCAATCTTTACTATCGTTTTTATAGGGTTAATTATTGCTGCAATAGTTCTTTTATTAATTTTTAATGCCAGATTCTAACTTTGGGATAGTGCTTCAGTCATTAGCAAAACAATGCAAAGTATTTTGGAATAACCAGATAATAACTGCTTTTCCTCAAAAGAAGTTACAGTGAAAAAATGATTTTAAGTTGATGGTTGGTGATAGGGTTCAACTTGAAGATGGTGCGATCACTAAAGTTTTAGCTAGAAAAAATGAACTTACAAGACCAAGGGTTGCTAATGTTGATCAGATTGTTTTAATCCAATCACTAGTTCAACCTAAGATTAACTGAATTCAACTGTTGAAATTATTGGTATATTTCAATGCTAAATTAATTGATGAAATACCTATTTTAATAACAAAAACAGACCTTGATTTTGATCCAATGGAAAAACAAAAGTTAATCGATTTAAAACAGTTTAACTATCAGTTATTTTTTGTTTCTAAAAATGAACCACTACCTTCAGAATTAATCGATATTTTTAGTAAAAAACTAAGTGTTTTTACAGGTCAATCTGGTGTTGGTAAATCTAGCTTAATTAATCGTTTAGATCCTTCTTTAAAACAAAAGATTCAAGCCTTATCAGTTAATAAATTTGGTAAGAATACCACTACTAAAACAACACTTTTTTCATTTAGAGGCGGTTTTATTTGTGACACCCCTGGTTTTAATGTAATTTCTATTAAAAACCTCAAAATTTTAGCAGCCCAACACTTTGTTGGTTTTCAGAAAATGATTAGTAAGTGTCATTTTTCTAACTGTTATCATCAGTATGAAAAAGATTGCTTTGTAACCACAAGTGTTATGAAAAACAGATATCCTTCGTGATTGTATGAGAAGTATAGAAAAATGATTAATTAAAATCAACTGCAAAAGTGTTTATGAGTGATAAATTATTAACAATTGACTTAAGTCATGTTTATGGATTTGATAAAGAAATTATTTTTAAGAAATACCAAAAAAAAGTAGATCAAATTCACCAAGATTTTCTAGCTCATAAACTTGCTGATGGTCACATGACTGGGTGGTATGACCAACCTGATCAAAACCACCAATTCCTTTTAAAAACCATTAATCAAATTGACAAAAAGTTTAAAAGTTTAAAAGTAACTGACATTGTTTATGTTGGTATTGGTGGTTCTTTTACTGGTATTAAAACAGTTTTAGATTTCTTAAAACCAAAACAAAGAACAGGATTAAAAATCCACTTTGTCCCTGACCTTTCTGCTTTTCAAGCTGCAAGTGTTATTAAGGAAATTAAAAATAAATCATGGGCTCTAATTACCACTTCTAAGTCTGGTAGAACCCTAGAACCAGCACTGAATTTCCGCATTTTTAGAAACTTATTAAACAAGCGTTATGGCAACAAACACTACCAAAGAGTAGTTGTTATTACTGATGAAAAAAAGGGATTACTAACCAAAATGGCATCAAATCATGGTTACCAAAAGTTAGTTATTGATTCAAATATCGGTGGGCGTTTTTCAACTCTATCTCCTGCTGGTTTGTTACTAGCCAAACTTTTTGGTCATGATCCTAAGGCCATCTTAAAAGGAACATTACAAGCCAAAAAGGATTTGCAAACAACTTCACTTGAAAACAATTCTGCATACCTTTATGCAGTAGTTAGACATTGACTATACACCACAAAAAAATTCAAAATTGAAGTTTGCATTGCTTATCACAGTTTGTATGAATATTTGTTATTACAGCATCGACAACTTTTTGGTGAATCAGAAGGTAAGAACGATAAATCTTTATTTCCTACTTTTTCGATTTTTACTGTTGACTTACACTCAATGGGACAACTCTATCAAGAAGGGGAAAAAGTGTTTTTTGAAACAGTAATTGATGTTAAAAATCCACTTGTTAATATTAATTTACCTCCATCTGATTTTGACAATGATGATGAACTTGATTTCTTGTTAGATAAAAGCTTAAATGAGATTTCAGATGTTGCAATTGATTCAGTTATTAAAGCGCACTACCAAGCAAATGTAAGCATTATTAAATTAACTTTAAAAGAACAATCTGCATTTATGTTTGGTTATTTTTACTTTTGACTCTCTGTTGCTACAGTGATGAGTGGATCATTATTAGGGCATAATGTCTTTAATCAACCTGGCGTTGAAGTTTATAAAAAGTTAATGTTTGAAAAACTAAGAAGTGGCCACTAAGGTTGTTTTTTCACTCTTACCACTTTTAAATAGGTTTGACAAGTCACTTTTAGAAAGTTACTTTCAAGATGGATTGAGGTTAATCCATTATGATGTGATGGACCAATTTGTTCATAATACTGCTTTTAAAGGTGAATATTTGGATGAATTGAAAACAATAGGTTTTGATGTTAATGTCCATTTAATGGTGGAACAGATCATCCCTCAAATAAATTTTTATCTTTCACAACCTAATGTGAAAAGGATTTCGTTTCATGTTGAACCATTTAGTTTTGCAAAGATTAAAGAACTAATCCAACTAGTTAAAGAAAATGGTAAAGAAGTTGGTCTTGCTTTTAAATTTACAACCAATTTACAACTATACCAACCATTTTTTACAACCATCGACTTTATCACTTTAATGAGTGTTCCTCCTGGTAAAGGTGGTCAAGCTTTTAACGAAGCTGTTTTTACAAATTTAAAGATTGCTAACCATTACAACTTGAAAATTGAGATTGATGGTGGGATTAAAGTTAATAACATTGATCAAATTAAAGCCTTTGTTGATTTCATTGTAATGGGAAGTGGCTTTATAAAATTAGAGCAGTGGCAACGTCAAAAATTGTTGCAAACAATCTAATTAAACTTTATTGATGAAATCAGTTACAGTCAAGCAGTTACTACAAACCCCACGAAAATTTAATAACAAGCAGATTAAACTATCAGGTTGGGTTAAAAATAAACGTGCTAGTGCTAACATCATCTTTCTAGCAATTAGTGATGGCTCTAGTATTAATACCCTACAAGCAGTAGTAAAACAAGAAGATAACCCCCAGGTTTTCTCACTGTTACAAACTGTTAATTTAGCAAGTGCTGTTATGGTTTGAGGGGAAATTATCTTAACCCCAAAAGCTAAACAACCACTGGAGTTGAAATTAAAGCAGGTGAGTTTATTAGCACAAGCAGAGTCTGATTATCCACTGCAAAAAAAAGAACATAGTCAAGAGTTTTTTAGAAGTAATGCGCATCTAAGAGTAAGAGCAAAAACTTACTTTGCAGTGATGAAAATAAGGAGTGTTTTGTCACACGCAATCTTTGAATACTTCTTTAAAAATGATTTTATCTTAGTGCAAAGCCCTATTTTAACTAGTAATGATTGTGAGGGAGCGGGGGAAACATTTGTAATTAAAGATAGTGAAACTTTTTTTAATAAAACGACTTTTTTAACAGTAAGTGGCCAGTTTGGAGCAGAAGCTTTTGCGCAAGCATTTAAAAAGGTTTTCACCTTTGGTCCTACTTTCAGAGCTGAAAAATCCCATACTAATCGTCATCTTAGTGAGTTTTGGATGATCGAACCTGAAATTGCATTTGCTAACTTAAAAGATTTAATGCAGTTAATACAAAACCTAATTAAATTCTTAATTAAAAAAGTGATGGAAAATGCTAGTGATGAACTAAATGTTTTAGCAAAGCAATTTAGCAATGACATTATTAGCAACTTAAAGACAATCATTAGTACTAAAAAATTTCCAATCATTGAATACAGCAAAGCATTAGCGATTCTAAAGGAATCTAGTGATACAAAAAAAACTAATTTTGAACTAAACGACTTTAGTTTTGGTATTGACTTAAAAACAGAACATGAACGCTTTTTGTGCGAACAATATTTTCAAAATCAACCGCTTTTTGTTATTAACTATCCAAAGGAGTTAAAGGCATTTTACATGAAAACAAATACTGACAATAAAACTGTTGCTGCAGTTGATCTTTTATTACCAAAGATTGGTGAGATTTGTGGGGGAAGTGAAAGGGAAAGTGATTTAAACCAACTTAAGAATAGGTGTCAATCTTTAAACATTGACACAAAAAGTTTGAACTGATATCTTGATATGAGGAAATGGGGTTATTTTGCTAGTGCAGGTTTTGGTTTGGGCTTTGATAGATTATTAGCTTATATATGTGGATTGGAAAACATCAGAGATGCTATTCCCTTTCCCCGTGTACATGGCACCATTAACTTCTAAATTCGCTGCTTATAAAAAAAAGATTGCAAACTGGTTAACAGTTTACAGAATTTTTATTGCTTTACCTACTATTATTTTTATTGCTTTAGATAATCAACTAGGAGTTTTAGCTAACTTTTCTGTTGGTGCAATTAGCATTAGTTTACAGATCAGTTTATTGATTGGAGGATTTTTGTTTTTAACTGCAGTTATATCAGATTATTTAGATGGATATTTAGCAAGAAAATGGCTAGCAGTTTCTAACTTTGGTAAATTATGAGACCCCATTGCTGATAAAGTGATTATCAATGGTGTTCTTATTGCACTAGCGATTAATGGATATTTTCACTTTAGCTTATTAATTGTTTTTATAGTCCGTGATCTTGTGTTGGATGGAATGCGGATTTATGCTTATGAGAAAAAGGTGGTTATTGCTGCTAACTGACTTGGAAAATGAAAAACTATCATGCAGATGGTTGGTATTGTTTTTAGTTGTTTTGTTTGGAGTTTTAAACAAAGTGAAATAGCTTCTTTGAATAGTGGACTGTTCTTTTGATTACTAACTCAACTGCCATATTATTTAGCAGCAGTTTTTTCAATTTGGTCTTTCATTGTTTATAACATCCAAATATATCAGCAACTAAAGGCTTATAACTCCAAGTTATAATCCTTATTAGGCATTGGAATAACTTTGTTTGCCAATTTAATAGCAGAAAAACTCCAAAAGTTACAACTTAGTGTTGCAACAGCTGAATCAGTTACTGGTGGCTTATTAGCTCATTGTTTAACTTCCATTGATGGTGCTTCTAACTATTTTAATGGCGGTGTTATTGCTTACAATAACCAAGTTAAGATTAACTTACTGAATGTTCAATCCTCCACAATTGCAAACCATGGGGCAGTTTCCAGTTTCTGTGCTAGGGAGATGGCAGTTGGGGTTAAACAAAAGTTTCAAGCTGATGTGGGTATTGCTTGCAGTGGGATAGCAGGTAGTAAAGCAGTTGAAAATAAAGCAATAGGATTACTTTTTTTCTGTATTATTATAGGAAATAAGGCTTATGATTTTGAGTTTGAAATGAACCAAAATAATCGTAAGGATAACATTGAATTATTTACCAATAAGATCTTGGAATCTTTCCACTATTTGTTAACAAAGCTAGCTTAATCTAAGTTATGAAACGTACTTTAAATATAGGTATTGTTTTGTGTGAAAATTTTCTTTCAGACCAACAAAATGCTGTTGATAGTTACACCCAAGTTTATGAAGATGTTAGGATGTTTGAATTTGGGTTAAAACTCTTTCAATCATTACCTTTTAACATCCAAGAAACCCTTATATTTTGTAATGCTGAACAACATAAAATAGTTGATAAAGCTGCTAAAAAATACAAAAACACTACTGTGTTTTTTTCACGTGATACTGATGTAGCTAATGTTTATGAAGCTAAGGTATTTATCCAAGAAAAATACAAATTAACCCAAGATTACAAAAAAAGAGGTGTTAGCTCTTATTATGACAGCTGTTGCTTTATCTTAATTGAAGCGAATCGTCCATTAACTGCAATAAAGACAGTTAAAAGTGTTTATGAAAAAGCACTGATAGAAAAAGCAGCTATTGCAGTATTACCATATAATGGTACACTAATGAATGGTAACAATGATGTTGTCTTTAGCCACTTGCAAGATAAAAATAGGTTTAACTATTGAAAACAAAGCAAGGCTTATGAAGTACAATACCCCCAAGCATATACTTTAAATAAACTTAATCAGTTTTCAAAACAGCAATTTCTAAGGGCTAGAAGTATGTTGGACTTAATGAAGATTTCTAATAAATCACCCTTAAGTATTGTTGATGGTAGTGCTTATGCTTTTAGGGTTGTTACCAACCTTGATTTTGAAATTTTATTAGGTATTTTAAAAAATGGATAAAAATATTTTTCAATTAGTACAAAGTTTTGCTAAAACGCAAAATGTGCGAGCTAATTACACCTCACAAGACAAAAATATTAGTTTAGATTTTGTTAGTTTTGAAACAGTTAGTCAATCACTAACAGGTTTTCTAATTTTTAATAATTTCAATAAATTGTTACAACTAATTGAACTGATAAAACAAAAGCAAACATGATTATATGTAGATCAGCTCTGAATTGTTGATCTTTCCAATAACAAAGCCTTAACTGATGCTACTGTTTGGATTATTAAACAAGAAAAATTGCCTGTTTCAGTTGCGGCTTTTAGCAACCAACAACTCAACCAAGTTTATCGCAATTCATCCACAAGTCCTTTGTATCTTAGTTATGTCAAACCAATCGAAGTTCAACAATTTTTTACACTTTCTCCATCCATTAACAATAATCCTTTTTTAAATCAAAATCCTTTAACTGAATCACCATTTGATAACAATAATCAGCTGTTTCAAGCAACAAAGAGCGTTGAACCTTCAATGGAAACAATGGAATTTTCCCGGTTTATGGATGAATTTGATCAGATTACAAAGAACTTTTCTGATATAGAGCTTGAACCTATGCAATTCACCCAAAGTTTTGATGATTGGAGCAAAGACTAGGGTTGCAATAGTTGGCGGGATTGGTTACATAGGTAGTTGTTTTGCTAGTTTTATCAAAGAACAAAATGATAAGCTAATTGTTACTGTTATTGATAACAACAAAAATAACCATGTAATTAAACTCTTAAAAAAGATTGGAATTGAATTCTATTTTGCTGATTTACTAGATAGACATAAGCTAACTGAAGTAATTGCAGCAATTCAACCTGATGTGGTATTTCACTTTGCTGCTAAAACAAGTGTAAGTGAATCAGTACATAATCCATTGAAGTACTTTGATTGCAATGTAATTGGTACTTTAAACCTAATTAGTGCAATTAGTAACTTACAGAAGCCAATTAAATTATTTTTCGCTTCTAGTGCTGCAGTGTATGGTCAAACAACTAATAGTTACATTAGTGAAGAGATTGTAATAACTGAAACACAAGCAACCAATCCTTATGGATTGAGTAAGTTTTTAGATGAATTAATCTTAAATGCAGTTGCCAAAAATAGTCAACTACAAGTTGTTTGCTTACGCTTTTTTAATGTGGCAGGTGCAATTCTGCCATTTGGTAATTTTAATGGTAATACCACGCTTTTAATTCCTAACTTAGTAAAAGCCTTTTTAAAACAAACTCCCTTTTTTTTATATGGCAATGATTATGCAACTAAGGATGGTAGTTGCATAAGAGATTACATCCATGTTTATGATATATGTAATGCTCATTTCTTATTATGAAAGTGGTTAAATGATCATCGCCAAATTAAATTTGAAACCTTTAACTTGGGGAGTGGGATAGGAACTTCTAATTTAGAAGTTATTGATATTGCTAAAAAAGTGTTTTATCCTAGTAGATTAAATTTAGAAATTAGACCAAAAAGAAGCTGAGATCCAGCAATTTTAGTAGCAAATGTTGCTAAAGCAAAACAAACCTTTCAATTCAAAATAACGCGTAATTTGAAAGATATGATAAGTGATGAGCGTAATTTTTATGAGAATTTTTATAATGACGCTTATTAAGTGGTGTTTAATTAATGGAAAAAGTTGCCTTCAAAATGGAGCATATCTCCAAAAGTTTTGACAATGGCAAAATTAAGGCTAATGTTGATGTTAGCTTAGTTGTTTATGAAAATACTGTCCACACCATTTTGGGGGAGAATGGTGCAGGAAAATCAACCCTGACTTCGATTTTATTTGGTTTATATAAACCTGATAGTGGCAAGATCTTTATTGGTGAAAAGCAAGTAAATTTTAAATCTTCTAAAGATGCAGTAAAACATAAAATCGGAATGGTGCACCAGCACTTTAAGTTAATAGAAAACTACACGGTTTTAGATAACATCATTCTAGGGAATGAAAGTAGGTTTGGGTTTTTACCTTTAATTAATCGTAAAGTAAGTGAAGCAAAGATTAAAACCATCATGGAAAAATATGGAATCTTTGTTGATCTTAAACAAAAAGTTAGTAACTTAACAGTAGGTCAGCAACAACGGGTTGAGATCCTAAAGGTTTTATTTCGTGATAGTAATATCCTTATCTTTGATGAACCCACTGCAGTTTTAAGTGATCTTGAAATTCAAAACTTTCTCAAGATTATTGCTAACTTTAAAAAGCTAGGAAAAACAATTGTTTTAATCTCTCATAAATTAAATGAAATTAAACAAGTTGCTGATACAGCTACTGTCTTAAGACTTGGCAAGGTAGTTGGTAGTTTTGATGTTAAAACAACACCAGTTGATAAGATTGCGCTTTTAATGATGGGCAAAGAGTTAAAACAAACTAAAAACACCACAGATTTTGTTGCTAAAGATGAACCTGTTTTAAAAGTTCAAAACCTGAATTTGTTTCTCAATAAATCTTTAGCATACAAGTTCTTAGTGAGGTGCAATAACATCCATAAAGCCCAACAAATTAAGAAAAATAAACCATTAAAAGACTTATGGATAATTAGTTTTTTAAATAAACTAACCACCAGTAACAAAACCCCTAAATTAGTAAAAGGCTTGATTAATAAGTTAGGACTTTCCTATCAAGAAAATACAGATGAAACCATTAGTTTTGCTATCCATAAGGGAGAAATTTTTGCTATTGCTGGGGTTGAGGGTAATGGTCAAAGTCAGCTTGTTAATTTAATTTGTGGAATTGAAAAAGCTGCTAGTAATAAGTTAATTTTTAACAATATTGATATCTCAAGATGATCAATTAGAAAACGGATTAATGCTGGGATTAGTTTTGTTTTGGAAGATAGACATAAATATGGCTTGATCTTAGATCAAACCGTGAGGTTTAATACGGTTAATAACCAGATTAATAACCGTCCTTTTAGTAGTTGAAACTTTTTAAAACCAATGGAGATTGCTCTTTATAGCAACACTATTATTAAAAAGTTTGATGTTAGGGGCAGTGCTGAGGGTAGTGCTGTTGTAAGAAGACTTTCAGGTGGTAATCAACAGAAACTAATTATTGGTCGAGAAATGACCAAACAAAATGACCTTTTGGTGTTAGCACAAGTAACCAGAGGCCTTGATATTGGTGCTATTGCTTTTATCCATGAAAACATCTTATTAGCTAAAGCTAATAATAAAGCTATCTTATTGGTTTCATATGAACTTGATGAGATCTTAGCACTTGCTGATACAGTGGCTGTTATCAATAAGGGGAGAATAGTTGGTATGGGAAAAAGAGATTTAATGGATCGCCAATCGATAGGTAGATTAATAATGCAATAAAAGACTATGACAATGTGGCAATTTAAAAGTTACTTTAAACACCACCTGGTGTTTTGAAAAGACCGATTTTTACATAGCTCTGAGAAACAAATGCAAAGAAGAAGTATCCTCTCTTCAGTGGTTTTGATAATCCTCTCTTTTCTTATATCGTTTTTACTGATTATTTCAATTCCTGGAGGTAGAGGTGCGAGCTTCTTTGCACTGTTTACTAAGTTATTTTTAGATAACACTAATACTGAAAATTTCTTAAGACAGATTGCTATTTATATCCTAGCTGGATTAGCATTTAGTTTCTGTATGAGTGTTGGTATTTTCAACATTGGTATCTCAGGGCAGATGATGGCTGGAGCCATCTTTGGGTTTTTAATGATTCTCAAGGTGTTTCCAAGTTCATTTCGACCTGGTTTTGGAGGTCAGATTATTACTGTATTATTGATGGTAATAGGTAGTGTTAGTGTGGCAGTTGTTGTTGCAACTTTAAAGATTTTTTTCAAGGTTAATGAAGTTGTAAGTGCAATTATGTTGAACTGAATTGTAGTGCTTATTAGTGCTTATTTAGTAGAGACTTACATTAAAGATAATAGTGGGGGTACAGCCCAATTCTTTTCCTTACCACTCCCTGATGAATTTGCTTTATATAACTTCTCTCCTTTAACAAAAAAGTTTGGTTGATTAGCTTCACTTATTATTGCTTTCATTAGTGTTATTATTGTGGCAGTAGTATTAAAATACACAGTTTTTGGACACAAATTAAAGTCAATTGGCAGTAGTGTATTTGGTTCTCAGGCAATGGGTTTTAATGTTAGAAAATACCAGTTCTTATCGTTTATTATCTCAGGAATTTTATCAGGACTATTAGCAACGGTTGTTTACACTGCATCAACTGAAAAAGTATTGACATTTAACAATGTTGGGGATAGTGCTATTTCAGCAGTACCAGCTACTGGTTTTGATGGGATTGCGATTGGTTTAATTGCTTTAAATAACCCCTTTAGGATTGTTATTGTTTCTGTTCTTATTGCTTTTGTTAACATTGGGGCAAGACCTGCTAATTTAAACCCTAATACTGCTAGTTTAGTTTTAGGAATCATGATGTATTTTGCTGCACTTTATAACCTAATGGTTTACTTTAAACCATGAAGATACCTAGTGAAGCTGAACATTGGAAAGATAAATCTCACCACATATGAAACATATGAAAACAAACTAGCTGCTAACCTAGAGTGACTAAGTTTCCAACGCTTCTTGTCAAAACAGAAAAAAAAGAATGACAAAACTAAATTTAATTGGTTTGATACTAGTTTATTTGAACAATATGCAAAAAACAAACAAGAAATTGTTCAAGAATACCATCACAATTGTGCAACTAATTTAATTGCTTGGTGATTGAATGCAATCCAAAGTGGCAATATTAAACCTTCAACTACTTTTAAGTTGGAATTTGTTAATTTTAAACACCAACAGAAGTTTGTATTAAATTGGTTTAAAAATGAAAGTGAATCACTGCGTGATTTCCAATCACAGTTTGAGAGAATCAATAAGTTAGTGGAAAGGGAGTTTGTTAAGTAACAATGTTAAGTTTAGCACAATTAGAAAGTTGGTTTTTTATCGCTCCAGCACTGCTTTTAGCAGTATTGAGTGGTTATCTCGCTGAACGCGTTGGGATCATTAATATTGCTATTAATGGTGGAATGGTGTTTGGTGGGTTATTTATGGCACTCTTATCGTATGGATTTACAAATAACTTAAATCAATCCGCTCCCTCCTGATCACTATTTATCACCATTCCCTTATCAGTTTTATTTAGTAGTGTTATAGGTTGTTTATTTGCACTAGCAGCAGTTAAGTTAAGAGCAGATCATGTTATTGTGGGAACTGGGATTAACTTGTTGGCTAGCGGAATTACCCTTTTTATTAGTCAGAATGCTGCTAGTTTGTTTTCCGATACTACCTTAAGAGTAAGGTACTTATTTCCCATCCAAACTACTGTTAGTATAGAAGCAATTGGTGTGTTTGTTTTTAGTTTACTTCTGATTGGGTTTGTATGGTACTTGATGAGTTTTACTAAAACTGGGTTGAGATACCGTGCGGTAGGTGAGAATCCTAATGTAATTGATACCCAAGGGATTAGTGTTTACAAATACCAATGGATAGGCGCAATTTGTTCAATGATGGTAGCTGGATTGAGTGGTAGTTTGTTTGTTTTAAGTGTTTCTAACTTTCCCTTTAACAGCGGAGATGTAAATGGCTTGGGTTTTATTGCTATTGCCATTATGATTATCTCAATGTGAAGAATTATCCCTAGCATCTTTATTGGGTTAATCTTTGCATATGCCTATGTTTTTACCAATAGTCAAATAGGATCTAATAGTAATTCCTACTTGTTAAGAACGATCCCTTTCATCATCTCATTACTAGTAATGTTGTTATTTGGTTTTCTTAATGTTGCCCCAAAAAATATAGGTAAACATTTTGACAAGGGTTTAAGATAAACAAAAACCTTATTTATAGTTAAGTAAGTAGTTTTATTAATGATTAAAAACCTGGTGGTGATTGAATCACCCAATAAAGTTAAAACATTAAAACAATATCTTCCTAGTGATGAATTTGAGATAGTCTCAACCGTTGGTCACATCAGAGAAATGGTGTATAAAAACTTTGGTTTTGATGAAAATACCTATACCCCTATCTGAGAAGATTGAACTAAAAATAAACAGAAAAATCCCAAACAGAAACACCTGCTCAGTAAGTTTGAGATCATCAAATCAATCAAAGCTAAAGCTAGTGATGCACAAAACATTTTTTTAGCTTCTGACCCTGATAGAGAAGGGGAAGCCATCTCTTGGCATGTCTATGATTTATTGGATCAAAAAGATAAAGCTAAGTGCAAACGAATCACTTTCAATGAGATCACTAAAAAAGCAGTAGTAGATGCATTAAAACAACCGCGTAACATCGATCTTAACTGGGTTGAAAGTCAGTTTGCCCGCCAAATCCTTGACAGGATGATAGGTTTTAGATTATCAAGATTATTAAATAGTTATCTGCAAGCAAAGTCTGCAGGTAGAGTTCAATCAGTGGCTTTGCGCTTTCTTGAGGAAAGAGAAAAGGAGATAGCTAAGTTTGTTCCGCGTTTTTGGTGGACAGTTGATGTTTTATTAAACAAAGAAAATAACCAAAAAGTAGTTTGTGCAAACAAGTCTATTCCTTTGGTTTTAAGAGAAATTAACCCTGAATTAAGTGCTAGTTTAAAACTGGATTTTGAAGCTGCTGAAAACGTATCAGGAATTGACTTTTTAAATGAAGCTTCAGCAACCAGATTTGCCAACCAACTGACTGGCGAATATGAAGTTTATTTTATTGATGAACCTAAGATTTACTATTCATCTCCAAACCCAGTTTATACCACCGCTTCACTTCAAAAGGATGCAATTAATAAGTTAGGATGGTCTTCCAAAAAAGTAACAATGGTGGCCCAAAGACTGTATGAAGGGATTAGTGTTAATGGGAAACAAACTGCATTAATTAGTTATCCAAGAACTGATTCAATTAGGATTTCAAACCAATTTCAATCAGAGTGTGAAAAGTACATTGAAAAGGAGTTTGGAAGTCATTATTTAGCTGATAAAAATAAGTTAAAAAGACATAAAAAGGATGAGAAAATCATCCAAGATGCCCATGAAGGGATCCATCCTACTTACATTACTATTACCCCCAATGATCTGAAAAACGGGGTGAAACGCGATGAGTTTCTCCTTTATCGTTTAATATGGATTAGAACAGTTGCTAGTTTAATGGCAGATGCTAAAACATCAAGAACTATTGTTCGTTTTATAAACCAAAAAAACAAGTTTTATACCTCTTCAAAATCACTTTTATTTGATGGTTATCAAAGGTTATATGAAGAGATTAAACCTAATACTAAAGATGAACTTTACATTGATCTTAGTAAGCTTAAAATTGGTGATAAATTTAGTTTTGAAAAGATCAGCGTTAATGAGCATAAAACCAACCCACCACCACGTTACACCCAAGCTAGTTTAATTGAAGAGCTTGAAAAATCTAACATCGGTCGTCCCTCTACTTATAACACTATGGCCAGTGTTAATCTAGAAAGGGGCTATGCTAACTTAGTGAACCGATTTTTTTATATCACTGAGCTTGGTGAAAAAGTTAATAATGAACTTTCCAAGCATTTTGGGAATGTAATTAATAAAGAATTTACCAAGAAGATGGAAAAATCTTTGGATGAAATTGCTGAAAACAAAGTAAACTATCAAGAATTTCTTAAGCAGTTTTGAACAAATTTTAAATCTGATGTTAAACTAGCTGAAAATTCAATTCAAAAAGTGAAAAAGGAAAAAGAATTGGTTGAAAGAGATTGTCCTAAATGTAATCAACCGTTGGTATATCGTTACACCAAAAGAGGTAATGAGAAGTTTGTTGGTTGTAGTGATTTTCCTAAGTGTAAATACAGTGAGTTTAGTAATCCTAAACCAAAACTAACCTTGGAAACACTTGATGAATTGTGTCCTGAGTGTAACAATAAACTGGTTAAGAGGAGAACTAAATTTAACGCTAAAAAGACCTTTATAGGTTGCAGTAATTTCCCTAACTGCCGTTTTATCAAAAAGGATAATGCTGCTGAATTTAAACAATAACAGCGTTCTTATTGTTGCGTTTGTAATTGTTTCTTTATTCTTTCTAATAATTGTTGGGTTTGCTTTAAATTTAGCAATTGCTTTTTCACTCCATTTAAAGCAGAATAAAAATAACAAAAAATACATCTTAAATGACCAACAGATCCAGTTAAGATTAACTGAAAAACAAGCCCAATTAACAACTTTACTTAACTTTTATCAACAAAAAATTGAAAGTGTAAACAGAGAAAAAAGTTGGTTAGAAAGTCAGTTACAGGTAATTGATAAAAAGGATTTAAAGCAAGCGCAAAAGTTAACTTTACATTTAAAAAAAGACCAAATATTAGCTCAACTTAATGAAAAGCTGATTCAAAAAAAAGTTGATCAGCCTTTAGTTAATGAACTACAGAAAACCAAACTTTCCTATCTTGAAAGGTTAGTTGATCAAAAGATTAAACTCAGTGAAAATAATTTCAAAAGTGCTTTTCTTAAAACGAAGGTAAAAGAGACAGCATTTAATATCTTTGCAGCTAAAAACAAGGTGAACTGGGAGTATTTTAAACAGGTGTGTGATGCTGATTGCACTTTAAAAAACTTAGAAGATGAAGTGGAAATTACTTTTTCTAATTGGAGTTATTTGAGAAGGATGCAAGCTCTATTAGCGTTTGAAAAACTAATTAGCAAAATCAAAACAGTCAAAATTAATGAATTGGTTATTAATGAAACTTTAGATGAAGTGAAAAACGAAATTAGCCAAACTGCTTTTCAAGCGGGTGAAAAAATAGTTAAGGAATTTCAGATAACTAATTTAAACGAGCAAATTACCAGACTAATTGGCTTGCAAAAATACTATTTTGGCACTGATCAGCTCAATCTCTTAGAACTCGCGGTATTAACAACCAAATTAGTAATTTTACTGAACAAAAAGTTCAAACTAGATTTAGATTTAGAACTTCTTAAAGCAGCTAGCTTGTTTAACTATTTAAAGTGAGTAGATAATAACCAGTTCTTTCAAATATTAAACACAAAACTTAACCAGCTTTTAATTAGTGATCAAGTTATTGCAATCATCCAACAACAAGAACTTAGTTTTTATCCTGATCAGTATGGGATGTTAATTAATGGAGTGAAAACAATGATTAGAGAGCATAACACCATTGATTTTGAAAAACTGGTTTTTCTCAACTCAACAAAACTTATTGATAATTTTTATCTCTATGATTTAAATATGATCCATGCAGTTGAATATAACAACTGCTTTTATTACTTTGTTAGTGTTAAACCCTTTGAGATTAAGTCATTAGCAGAACTTGATCTTTTTGTTGTTTTGTTAAAAACTTTTTTAGCTAAAAAGCAAAAGCAAAATCCAAAAGCGGTTAAACTGTTTATCACTACCAAAATTTTAGCGATCTAATTACATTAGATTTTATTAGAATTGTTTCAACTAATAAATTGGCCTTATGGTAACAGAAATTAGAAGTCTTAAACAACTTGAAGAGATCTTTTCAGCTAAGAAAAATGTTATTGTTGACTTTTGAGCAGCATGATGTGGTCCTTGTAAACTAACCAGCCCTGAGTTTCAAAAAGCAGCAGATGAATTTAGTGATGCTCAGTTTGTTAAGGTTAATGTTGATGATCATACTGATATAGCAGCAGCTTATAACATTACCTCTTTACCAACTATTGTTGTTTTTGAAAACGGGGTTGAAAAAAAGAGAGCCATTGGCTTTATGCCAAAAACCAAAATTATTGATCTTTTCAATAACTAAAGTCCATGATTGATCTGCTTGGTTTGGATCTGGATGGAACGTTATTATCTAAAACTAAAAAAATTAACAATCCATCAAAATTAGCATTAACTAATTTAATTGCTAAAAAACCAAGTTTAAAGGTGATGATTTTAACTGGTAGATCAGTTTTTTCTACTCTAAAACACGTTGAAAAGCTGAACAGTTTGTTTAAAAAACCAATTGTTGATTATTTTTGTTGTTATGGGGGTGCTAAACTTTATCAAATTGAAGCAAATAAGCCACAAGAAAGATACAAGTTTTGCTTGGAAAACAGTGTTGTTGAAACTACCTTTAGTATTATCAAAAAACACCGCGGATTATGTTTAGCTTACTTAGATAGTTATGTCTCTCCTTACCTTTGTTTAGCTGGTAACAAGCTCCTTGGGTGGTTCACTAAATACTTTTGGTATAGAAAAAGGTGTGTGTTTTTTAACCAGAACCATTTAAAACAAGGTATTCTAAAGATTAGTGTTTACTTTTTAAGTGCAAAAAGGTGTAAAAAAGTTTATGAAATCTTAAAAAATACCTTTCAAGAAAAGGTTAATGTTTTAAGTTTTTCTAATAATTTAATTGAGATAACTCATCATGATGCTAATAAGGGTTATGCAATTGAATATATGGCCAAAAGAGAACAACTTTCACTTAATAGAATAGCAGTTATTGGTGATTCTTGAAATGATTATGCAATGTTCAAAAAAGCTAAATATTCCTTTGCAATGTCAAAATCCCCTTCCCAGTTAAAATTAATTGCTACCAATACCAGTAACAAAACCAACCGTTACCGCTTTAGTACCTTACTTAATTTAATTAGTGAAACAATCATTAATCAAAAAGCTGATTAGATGTTAAACCAAATGCTTTATAAAACATTTTTAATGTTTCATCAGCAACTTTTTTAGCTTGGTTTTTACCATCATTTAGGACTTTTAATACCATTTCATCAGTAATTTGTGCTTTTTTAAATTTAAGTGATTCTATGACATTAATAACAGCACTACTGAGGTCATTCTTTAAATCTAAATAACTTTTATTCTGATAATATTTAACAAGATCAGAGCCGATTTTTTTACTTAAATTATGGTTAACTTCTTCTTTTAAAAGTGCAGTTAAAATAACAAGTAAATTAGTAACACCAGGTTGGGTTTTTTTAGCAAAACGAATCTTATTAAAACTATCAGTTGTGGCTTTGCGCACTTTTTTGATGATTGTTTCTTTACTATCATCCAGATAGATAACACCATTTTGATCAGGATTTGATTTGGACATCTTTTTTAAAGGATTTGATAGATCCATGATCCTGTTGGTATCTTTGTTTTCTATAAATACAGGTAATTTCAGTTTTAACTTAAATTTTTTTGCTACACGTTTAGCTAAATCATTGGTTAATTCCAAGTGCTGCTTCTGATCATTACCAACTGGAACAATATCAGGTTGATAAAGCAAGATATCAGCAGCCATTAACACTGGGTAAGTTAACAAACCAGTTGGGATAGTAATGGTGTTATTACTATTTCTTTTTTGCGCTAATTTCTTTGTTTTAAATTGGGTCATTCTTTGTAATTCACCTAGATTACTTTGTGTCAGCATTAGATAACCTAACATGGTATGTTCCATCAGATCACTTTGTAAAAATAAGTTCACTTTTCCATAATCAAGTCCTAGTGCTAATAAAGTTTTAACAAGTTGCAAGTTGTTATCTTTGAGCATTGTTGGTTCAAAATCAACAGTAATAGCATGAAGATCAGCAACAAATAAAAACAGTTGGTATTGACTTTGGAGTTGTTTTAAACCTTGCATTACGCCAAGAAAGTTACCTAGGTGTTGTCTTCCAGAAGCTTGAATCCCTGTAATTGCGCGCTTTATCATTATTAGAATTGATAGGGTAATTAAAGGTTATTTTAATGAAAAAAGCGGGTAAAAAAAATAGTGATGCAGGTAAGACTTTTATCTTAATCTCATCATCCTGTTCATCCTGTCAGAAAGCCATTGAGTTTTTTGATCAAAACAAAATTAGCTATGTTGTTGAGAATTTTTATAAAAAACCAATTAGTGATAAGCGTTTTAAAGATATTTTAAGTCTTAGTGAGGATGGTACTGAAAGTTTGTTTTCCAAACGTGCTGATCAGATTAAAGCAACTAACAGTGTTAGTGTTGAAGAGTTGAGTATCAGTGAATTAATTAAGCTAGTTAGAGAACGTCCTTCTTTACTAAGAAGGCCTATTATCATCCAATATAATTCTTCAGGAATTCCTAAAAGGATGCGAATTGGTTATAACTCATCTGAAATTAAGGTCTTTGAGCGTAAACTAATAGAACCAAAGCCTATAATACAACAATAACATCTAAATGAAATACAAAATTTTTGCTTCCACAACGCCCCAAACTGAACCTGTTCTCAATAAGTTAAGAGCAGTTTTAAAAACTTGGCAAGCGGTTGAGAATGGTTATGAATATGTGTTTGTTTTAGGTGGGGATGGTTTTTTTGTTTCCACACTTGCTAACTATAACTGTGATAGTTGTAAGGTAGTTGGTATCAATACTGGCCACATTGGTTTTTACACTTCTTTTAATGGAGATGATCTTGATGAAAATTTCATTTCAAAACTAACTAGCTTTGAGTTTAAAAAGATTAATTTACTGGAAGTGAAAACTAAAAACCACAGTTTCTTAGTTTTAAATGAACTTGCAGTTTACACCAACACTGCATATCCAATTAACATCTTTATTGATGATAACCACTGGGAATCATACCGCGGTTCAGGGTTGCTAATTGGCCCAAGAACAGGTTCAACTGCCCTAGCAAAATCTGCTAAGGGAGCGGTTATCTTTCCAAATGTTGATGTTGTTCAAATTATTGAACTAAACCCCTTATTACATCCCAACCAAATCACAATTCAATCTCCGATTATTCTGCCAATGCAAACCAAGGTTGAATTTAGGATCAAAAAAGCTTTTAAAGCAGAGCAATTTCCCAATTTTTATGCAGATGGAATCAAGCTTGATTTAAAAAATGAAGATACCAGTATTAGCTTTCAGTTGGTTTTATCAAGATCAATGTTTCACGCTTCTTTAAAAACTAAGGATTTTATTGATAAACTAAAATCAACTTTTATTAAGCAAAGCTAATGAAATGGTTGTTGTGATTGGGTTATATTTTTAGTTTTGGTTTACTCTATCTTTGGATAGTAAAAAAATCAAAACAAATTGCTCAACAACCTAACACAAAACTGGTTGAATCAACTTCTATTCCTTTTAAAGTTAAGGACTTTGTTAGTGCTTGTGGTGGTAAGGAAAATTTTGTTAATATAAAAACAACACCAACTCAATTAATAGTTACTTTTAAAGATGTTAACTCAGTGAGCTTAACAAAGCTTAATGCGCTTAATATCAAAGGAATTAACAAAAACCAAAACCAATTTCGTTTTGTACTTGGTAACTTTGTAAATGAATTGAAAAAAAAGATAGAAGATGAACAATAACATTACTAACAGTATTGCCCAATTGTTTTTCAACACTTCTTTCTTTGCTTTTCTGTTTTTAATCATTATTGCGTTTAATTTATGCTTGTTTGCCTATCTTTATTTTCAGTACCGAATTTATAAGAAAAACCCTAAAAAAGCTAACAACTTTAAAGCGAATGAATATGAAAAAATTAAGCTATTAAAAAACCAAAATTTCACTGAAAGTAATAAATTAATTGCAACAACTAATGAGTTAAATGAACTTACTAGTCAGCTAGATAATATCTTGGTTAGGATTATCAACAAACCACTAGCAAAGTTAGTTAATGATTTTTTAGATGAACAGATTAAACAGATAGTTAAGCTAGATAAAAACAGTTCTGATTTTCACTCAGAAAGTGATAACCTCCCTTTTTATACCAAACTCTTTAATGATTTTCACTTTGGTGTTGATAAATTAATAAACATTAACATAAAAAACCCTCTTTATAACTGGGTTTATAGCCCCAGTTTTTTAATTAGTGAAAGTGATTTTCGCAAGCTTAATGGTATTAGTGGTATCAATAAAAAGCTTTTGGTTGAAAAACTTAGAATTGAAGACATTGTGTTTACAGATCTAAACAAAAAGTATGAAGTTAATGTCTTGACAGAAAGTCCTATTAAAGCACAAAAAACAGTGTTAACTGTGCGCAATATCCTGATGAACGATTATGTTGATAATGAAAGGATTGAATCATATGTCCAACAAGCTAACTTCTTTTTTACTGAGCACTGTAAAAAGATCGGTAAAGAGATCTTAGAATCACTTAATATTTTTATCTCAAGTAGTTCACTACACCGTCATTTTGGCTTTTTAGCATTTCGCTATTCATTTGGACAAAATGTCTTATCCCATAGCCTTGAAACTGCATTTTTAACTGCCCACTTAGCAGCTTTAATAGAACTTGATAGTGAACTGAGTTTAAAGTGTGGATTGCTCCATGATATTGGTAAATCTAATGATGATAATGGTAAAGAGAGCCATACGATTACAGGCGCTAAACTCGCTGAGCAATTTCAACTACCTGATGACATTAAATACACAATTGCTAACCACCACAATAAACATATTGACAATACCTATTGTCGTTTAACACAAATTGCTGATAAACTATCTGCTGCTAGAATTGGTGCTAGAAGTGATAGTTCGCTTCTTTTTAAACAACTAAAAGATGAGTTGAAAAAGATTGTTGATAAAACTATTAATAATTTTCATACAACGATCTTACTAGGTCAAAGTGGTAGAAGGTTAATGATTTGACTTGAAACTAAAAACCAAAATCAACTGTTAAGTAATGAGCAAATTATTGAAATGGTTGAAAAGATTAAAGCTGAAATTGCTAAGAATCCAATTACAAATCACTTCCCTATTAAAGTTGTAATTAGATATAACTTTGAACACAGTTTTAACACCAAAAGCTAAGGATGCAATACAGTGCTTTAATACCACTTTTTATATTACTAATTAGCTTAGTATTATTTTGTTTCAGCTTTAGAAAAAATCAAAGTGAAAATCAGATAGTGAAAATCTTATTTTTTGCTTATTGCATCGATTTTTTAGCTTTAATTCTTGCTGTAATGTTGCTCACTTTTTTAAGTCATGGGTTGTTAAGTTTAGCGATTTTAATCCCTGTCTTAGTTTTTCAATAATAATGTTTTTTGTTATGGTTATTAGTCACTATCCCCTTATGAAAAGACTATTTGGAAATTAAAATTCTAAGTACCATGGAGTTGAAAACCCCTAACTTTAAGCTAATTGATGAAAAGATTGCTGAATTTAATAAGAGTAATGAAAACCTGATTGTAAAACTACTTCAAAAAGAAAAGGAATTTGCCACAAACCAAGTTACTGTTCAGTTTGATACTCAGTCAAAAAAGTCAGAAGAAGTGAAAAAACCTAGTAAAAAAATACTGAAAAGTTATCACTTTCTAACAGTAGTTATGGCAGTTAATTTGCTAATAACTGTTGGTTTGATAGTTGGCTTAATTTTTGCTTTCAGATATTAGTTGGTAGTTTTCTTCTAAGGAACGTTTGTTGGTTTTATTGACATTATAGCCAAACCCTTTACCAGTTTCATATTTGGGTACTATGTGTAAGTGAAAATGAAAAACCACTTGACCTGCAATTGCCCCTTCATTAGAAACATAGTTTAAACCAGATGGTTTTAGTGTCATCTTTAGTTTTAAAGCGATTTGTTTTGCTAATAAACTAACTGCTTGTAACTCTTTTTGATCAGTTGAAGAAAAATCAACTGCATGTTTTTTAGGGATTACTAAAGTATGACCATCAGCTACAGGAAAAGCATCTAAAAAAGCAATGGCATGCTCATTTTCTCCAATTTTATAGGATGTAATTGAACCTTGAACAATATCACAAAAGATACAACTACTTGTGGTGTTTTTTTCCATAGTAATGGTTATTTATAACAAAAAGCATTCATAAGATTAAAAACATTGATGCAAAAATAGGGATTGATCAAATCCAAACATAACTGTTATATTTAGTTTGCGTAAAAAATCCATACACTGAATAGGAGTTTTCACCATTATCCCAAACATTTAAAAATGGAATAGTTTGGAGATAAAAAGCATAGATACTGGGATAAATGCCTGCTTTTAAAAGAAAGGATTGCAAATTCCTTGGCGGTTTGATAAATTTATAAGTTTTAAAAAGTAATCCAACATAAATAAAGTAAAACAACGGATGGATAACATGGAGTAATAGCTCTGAAAAAGCATTCCAGTCATTAATAAAAGAACCATTAAAACTATATGGTAATTGCGTTGTTATAGTTGAAAACCAACCCTGTACATCAGGTTCTATATTAACAATACCTGTGAAGCGTGATAAAGCATAAAAGTTAAAGAAAATAACTGTAAAAACTAGATAACCTGTAACACTTAAAACCAGTGAACTGTTTTCAAATCATCTGCTTTTATGGTTAAGAAAGTAGTATCATACTAAAAAGATTGCAAGGCTATTACTTTGGTAAGTAAAAGTATCAAAATTAGTAAACCAAATCAGGCTCATTTGACCACTGTTAGCAACACTAATCAGTGCAGTAATCACCATAAAGATTTGGGTGAATAGTGAAAAAGGTGCTAGAAAAATTAAATAATAATCGCATTTATTGTTAAGATAAAAGCAACGGTAAAAAATTCCAATTGATTTTTTAAGCACGATTTTTATTTAATGATATATGAGTTTTAAAAAGATTGCTGAAATGATGCGTCAAGCAGAACGAGAAACTAAGAAAAAAACATTAGCGTTTGAACAACAAGCCTTTGAATACAACTATAAAAATGGTGCGATTAAGATCACTATTTTAGGTGATCTTACACTTAAATCAATTAACATCGATCCTGTTTTGATTGATGCAAGTGACAAAGTTATTCTAGAGGAGATGATTATAGAAGCTACTAATGAAGCGGTTAGTGATGTGAAAACCAAGTATGATAACTTAGTTGAGAAAACTATGCCAAAAGTTCCAGGTCTTTTCTAATTAGATTTTCTTTTTTAATAAAGATCTTATCCTTTTTCATTTCCATAAATGTAGGGATATTAGCAAAGAGTGTCATTAGTAAAATTGCAACATAACTTAAACTAAAGCCCACAATAAACACAAGTTGTGGATCACTATTGCTTAAGTTAAGAAAGGTCGCCACATTTTTATATTCACCATTAGTTCAATCACTTGCTAAGATACCAGTTGTATTACCTGTGATCTGGCCCTTAAACACAGATACCATCAAAGCTACATAACTAAAGTAAATTAGAGCAAACACATGGATATAGAAAAATGAGATTAAAGAAAAACAGTTATCCCACAAGATAATTGCTAAGCTTACAAGTAAACTGAGAAAATGCATCATGAAATAAATCTGGTTATTTCCTGTACCAACAAAGATGAAATTCACAATATCTTGTTCATTAACAGGTGTAAAAATTAGTTCACCAAAAAGAGTAACCAAAGCTCCAAATAACCCAAAAACAGCTAACACCCCACTAATCTTTTTTTGCTTTAAAAAGACAAACACTGGCGCAATAACAGCAAAAAATGGACAAAGATCTAATAAAAATATCCTACTTAGTCGTAGTGAATCTAAATTTTGTGAAGATTGGGAATTTTGTCCATAAACATCAGGGAATAAATAAATAATCTGCCTACCAAAAAAAACATAGACAAACAGTACAATGGCTAGTACTTGAATTAGATAGAACCTAATCTTTAGTTTTCGAACTAAAGGAGTAAAAGCTAAAACAGAAATTACACCAGCAATAATAAGGATGATGACAAGGTAGTTAAGTGTCTGCATTACTTATTGCTTAAAATTAAGATAAATAATTTTCCAATTTTGTTTTCAATGAGTGATCGTTTAAATGATCAAGCCCAACATCGCTTGCAGAAACTTTTAAGGTTAAAACAAACTAATAATGACCCTTATTTAGTAACAAAAACTAGTCTAACCCATTCTTCAAAAAGCTTTCAAGTTGAATTTGAAAAATGTTCAGAAGAAGAGTTGAAGAAAAAAGCAACTGTCTCACTAGCTGGAAGGATCATTGCTATTAGACAAACCTTTTTAATTATTCAAGATTTTGATGGTCAAGTCCAACTTTACATCAATAAAAAAATCCATCCTAAGTTATTTGATTACTTTAATGAATTTGTTGATATTGGTGATCAAATTGTTGTTAGTGGTAAGCCAATGTTAACTAAAACAAAGGTATTAACTTTAGCTGTTGAAGAGATGAAAATCATTGCTAAGTGTTTATTGGTTCCACCTGAAAAGTGACATGGACTTACTGATATTGAAACCCGCGCTCGCAAGCGCTTTCTTGATCTTACCTATAACTTAGCAATGCGTGATGTTTTTCTGAAACGCACTAAGATTATTAAATCAATCCGTAGCTTTCTTGATCAAAATGGTTTTATTGAAGTTGAAACCCCCACTTTACAAGCTGTTTTAGGAGGAGCTAATGCTAAACCCTTTAAAACCCATTACAATGCTTTAAAAGCGGATTTTTATCTCAGAATTGCTAATGAAATAGCATTAAAAAAACTCATTATTGGTGGATTTAACAAGGTTTATGAAATGGGTAAAATGTTCCGTAATGAAGGGGTTGATACTACCCACAATCCTGAGTTTACCAGTATTGAAATATATCAAGCTTATGCAGATTTTGAAGTCATGCTTGTGCTTGTTGAAAAGCTGATTCAATCACTTTGTGAAAGCTTAAACCAATTTAGCTTTAACTGAAATAACAAAACGATTAATCTAAAAACACCATTTCATAAGATAACAATGGTTGAACTTATTAAGAAAGTTACAGGGATCGATTTTAATTCAGTAAAAGATGATCAATCTGCCATTTTATTAGCAGAAAAACATCATGTTAAACTAGCAAAACACCAACAAAATAAGCAACACATCATTAATTTGTTTTTTGAACAGTTTTGTGAACAAACATTAATTGAACCTACCTTTGTAACCCATTATCCAAAAGCAGTTTCTCCTTTAGCAAAACAAGATCCTTCAAATCCTGAATTCACCCAACGATTTGAACTTTTTATTAATGGTAAAGAGATTGCTAATGCTTACAGTGAGCTAAACGATCCTTTAGAACAAAGAAAAAGGTTTGAACAACAACTTGAAGAAAAACAGCTTGGTAATGATGAGACAAGTGAACTTGATGAATCGTTTTTAGAAGCATTAAGTTTTGGGATGGTAAACACTGCTGGGCTTGGGATAGGTATTGATCGTTTGGTAATGTTGTTATGTGAATGTAATTCTATCCGTGATGTTGTTTTCTTCCCCCAGTTGCGTGAACATAAATAGTTTTGATATTTTAATTGTTGGTGCTGGTATTAGTGGAATAGTACTAGCTAACATCTTAGCTAATCACAATAAAAGGGTTTTAATTGTTGAAAAAAGAGATCATATTGGTGGTAACTGTTATGATAAAGTTGATAGTAAAACTCAACTCTTGTTTCACCAGTATGGACCCCATATTTTCCATACTAACAACCAAACTGTTATTAACTTTATCTCACCCTTCTTTGAACTAAATAACTACCACCATCGGGTTGGTTTAAAATTGAAAAATAACCTAGATTTAACCTTACCCTTTGATTTTCAACAGATCTATAAACTAATGGGAAAAGATGGTAGAAAACTCGTTAGTTTTTTTAAAGAAAATTTCAGTTTAAATACTCATCTATCATTAGCAGAATTACAACTAATTGATAATCCTTTAGCACAAAAACTCTATCAGTTTTTAATTAGTAATGTTTATAAACCATACAGTGTCAAAATGTGGGGTTTACCATTTGCAATGATTAATGAGAATGTTATTAACAGGGTCAAGATAGTTTTAAGTGAACAAAGCAGTTATTTTCCTGATGCAATTATCCAGGGATTACCTAAATCAGGTTATACAAACAGTTTTCTTAAGATGTTAGCCAATCCCTTAATTGATGTGCAGTTAAACTGCAAAGATAACCTTTTAGTTTATCAAGATGAAAAACTGTTTTTTAACAATAACTTAATAGAAAAACCAGTTGTTTACTGTGGCTTAATTGACAAGCTATTTAACTTTTGCTTTGGTCATTTGCAATACCGTTCTCTTGCCTTTAGTTGAAAAAGATTTAACCAAAAAAAATACCAAACCTACCCTGTTGTTAATATGCCTTTAGCTAAATCAATCACAAGGAGTGTGGAATACAAACAACTAACAAACCAAGGTTCTTTCAAACCGCAAACCATCGTTAGTTTTGAAACCCCTGGCAGCTATGCAATTAACGATCCTAGGTTTAATGAACCTTATTACCCAATTAACAATACACTAAATGATACTCTTTTTAAAAAGTACTGAAAAAAAGCAAGTAAGTTAAAGAATCTACACCTTTTGGGAAGATTAGCAACCTACCAATACATTGATATGGATAAAGCAATCCTACTTAGTATTAAAAAAGCCCAACAACTGTTAAGTTAATGGAACAAAAAAACATTAGAAATTTTTCTATTATTGCCCATATTGATCATGGTAAATCTACCTTATCAGACCGCTTGTTAGAACATAGTTTAGGCTTTGAAAAAAGACTATTACAAGCGCAAATGCTTGATACTATGGAGATTGAAAGAGAAAGGGGTATTACCATTAAATTAAATGCTGTTGAATTGAAAATTAATGTTGATAACAACAACTATCTTTTTCATTTAATTGACACCCCTGGGCATGTTGATTTTACTTATGAAGTGTCTCGTTCTTTAGCAGCTTGTGAGGGAGTTTTATTGTTAGTAGATGCAACCCAAGGAATTCAAGCACAAACGATTTCCAATGCTTATCTTGCGTTGGAAAATAACCTGGAAATTATCCCAGTTATTAACAAGATAGATATGGATAATGCTGATATTGAAACAACAAAAGATTCACTCCATAACTTATTAGGAGTTGAAAAGAACAGTATCTGTTTAGTATCTGCAAAAGCTAACTTAGGGATTGATCAGTTAATTCAAACAATTATAGCTAAGATCCCCCCACCAAAAGGAGAAATTAATAGACCTTTAAAAGCATTACTCTTTGATAGTTACTATGATCCTTACAAGGGGGTTGTTTGTTTTATTAGGGTATTTGATGGTTGTTTAAAGGTTAATGATAAGGTTCGTTTTATTAAAAGTAATTCTGTTTACCAAATTGTGGAACTAGGGGTTAAAACCCCATTTTTTGAAAAAAGAGATCAATTGCAAGCAGGAGATGTTGGTTGGTTTTCAGCAGGGATAAAAAAACTTCGTGATGTTGGGGTTGGTGATACTATTGTTAGTTTTGATGATCAATTTACAAAACCCCTAGCAGGTTATAAAAAGATCTTACCCATGATCTATTGTGGTTTATATCCAGTTGATAACAGTGATTATCAAAACCTCAAGTTAGCGATGGAAAAGATCATAATCAGTGATGCAGCATTGGAATATGAATATGAAACATCCCAAGCGTTAGGTTTTGGGGTTAGGTGTGGTTTTCTAGGTCTTTTACATATGGATGTTATTAAAGAAAGATTGGAAAGAGAATACAACCTAAAACTCATCTCAGCTCCCCCTTCAGTTGTATATAAGGTGTTGTTAACAAATGGTAAAGAGATTAGTATTGACAATCCCTCTTTGTTACCAGAACGCTCCAAGATTAAAGCAATCAGTGAACCATTTGTAAAAGTCTTTATTGATTTACCTGATCAATATTTGGGCAGTGTTATTGATTTATGCCAAAACTTCAGGGGTCAATATGAAAGTTTAAATGAGATTGATATCAACAGAAAAAGAATCTGTTATCTGATGCCTTTAGGGGAAATTATCTACAGTTTTTTTGATAAGTTAAAGTCGATTAGTAAGGGTTATGCATCGTTAAACTATGAGTTTTATAACTACCAACATAGTCAACTGGAAAAAGTTGAGATCATGTTAAACAAACAAAAGATTGATGCATTATCTTTTATCAGTCATAAAGACTTTGCTTTTAAGCGGGCAAAAAAGTTTTGCACTAAGCTCAAAGAATTGATTCCCAAGCATCTGTTTGAGATCCCTATCCAAGCAACAATAGGGAGTAAAGTAATAGCAAGAGAGACAATCAAAGCAGTTAGAAAGGATGTAATAGCTAAACTTTATGGAGGGGATGTTAGTAGAAAAAAGAAGTTATTAGAGAAGCAAAAAGAGGGTAAAAAACGCTTGAAAGCAGTTGGGAGTGTTCAATTACCCCAAGAGCTATTTAGTCATTTGCTGAAAGATGAAGATTAACATTTTTATAATTTGTTATTCTTTTGTATTGGTTGATACTTTAACAAAGTATTCACAATAAAATTTCAACACTAATATAAACAATGATAAAGGATTTTAATCCTGGTGATTTTATTGGTAAAAAACCAACTAAAATCTATGCTTTTGGTGGTATCCAAGAAGTTGGTAAAAACATGTATGGGATTGAATATGATGATGAAATCATCATTATTGACTGTGGCATTAAATTTGCTAGTGATGATCTACTTGGCATCAATGGGATTATCCCTAGTTTTGAACACTTAATTGAAAACCAAAGTAAGGTTAAAGCATTGTTTATTACCCATGGTCATGAAGACCATATTGGGGGTGTACCATACCTTTTAAAGCAGGTTGATATTCCTGTTATCTACGCACCAAGGATCGCAGCATCATTAATCTTGAAAAAGGTTAATGAGCACAAGGATGCTAAGCTCAATAAGATAGTTACTTTTGATGATTTTAGTGAGTTTCAAACCAAACACTTCAAAATTGATTTTTACCGGGTAAACCACTCGATTCCCGATGCTTTTGGAATCTGTGTGCAAACCCCTAATGGCAACATTGTTCAAAGCGGTGACTACCGGTTTGATTTTGCTGCTGGGAGTGAGATGTTAGATGTTCATAAAGTAGTGAAAATTGCCGAGCGCAATGTCCATGTTTTTATGAGTGAATCTACTAATGCTGAAGTACCAGGTTTTTCCCAAAGTGAAAAGTTAATTTACAGAAACATCCAAAAGATCTTAAAAGAAGCAAGGGGTAGGGTTATTTTAACTACTTTTGCATCTAACATCACACGGATTAATGAAATTATTGAGATTGCTTTAAACAACAAACGCAAGATCTGTTTATTGGGTAAATCAATGGATGTTAATGTTAATATTTCACGCAAAATTGGATTGATGGCAATTGATAGTAATGATATTGTGGAAGTTCGTGATATCAAAAACTATCCTGATCGTAATATCTTAATCTTGTGCACTGGTTCACAAGGTGAGGAGGCTGCTGCTTTAAACACAATGGCACGTGGTAAGCATAATTGGGTGAGCTTAAAATCAACTGACACCATTATTATGTCTTCAAATCCAATTCCAGGTAATTATGCTGCAGTTGAAAACTTGCTTAATGAACTCTCTAAGTTTGGTGTTGCTATTTATGAAAATTCATCCCAACTAAAACTACATGCCTCAGGTCATGCCACTCAACAAGAGTTACAGTTGATGCTAAATTTAATGTTTCCTAAATACTTAATTCCTATCCATGGTGAATTTAAGATGATGCGAACCATAAAAAACATTGCTAATGAATGTGGCATTAAAAGCGAGGATGTGGCGCTTTTAAGTAATGGCCAAGTAATGTATTTAATTGATGAAGAACTTTATTATTCCAATGAAATTATTAATGCTGATCCTATTTATATAGAGAGTCATAACTCTTCTCCTGATCTTGCAAGAATAATTAAGCAAAGACAAATCCTTAGTCGTGATGGGATGTTTGCTGTTATTGTTGTTTTTGATAAGAATAATAACATCATTGGGATTCCAACCTTAATAACAAGGGGTTGTTTCTTTGCACTTGATTCCAATCCTTTAATGACAAAGATAGCCCATTCTGTTAAAAGAACTTTAGAAAGTGTTATCCAAAGTAAGAAGTTTAATAGTCATGAACAACTAACAAAGGAATTGAAACGAGTTTGTAAGGAAACTGTTTCTTACTTTATCTGAAAAAATAAAAACCGTAATCCCTTAATTTCAACTGTGCTTTCCTGGATCTAATTCCCCCAACCTCTATTTTCTGTTACTAGTGCCAAAAGTGGTATTAGAGTACCACAACCTGAATAACCAAGTAGTCAAAGAGAGTTTGGAAGTGGAAGCAACCCAATCATCCTTCAACCCCACCCAAAGGTTGAAGAGTGGGAGTCCAATGAAGGATACAGGAAAGATGGGGGAGAAACTCAGTGAAACAACTGCTTCATCCATGAGTGGTATGGCTACATCCACTCGAGCCAAGGCCCTTAAGATAGAGGTGGAAAGGGGGAGTAATGTCAATCAAGGCGAACTACAATCCAACGACTTTGCCAAAAAGCCGTTTAAAGATGAGAGCAATAAGAAGTTGGATTCACAGAAGGAGTTTCCCCAAGGAAAGGTTTGAAAACCGGTGTTGAGTACAGATGAGATAACAAGAGAGAGGGGGATGGGGGCGACTTAGACTTTCTCCCCTGAATCGGCAATGGTAAACCCTTCTCCAACTCCCCCTCCCCTTCAACTTCTGCTTCCTCAACCCCCCTCCCCACTTTTTCTAACATCAATGTTGGGGTTAAATCAATGATCACTCAACATTTAAATAAAGAAAACACCCGGTGGGTGTTTATACCTAACTTTTCACCTGACATCTGAACAGGAGCAGGTTATAGAAAAGCTAATAACAACAATAACGGCATTCCTTTTGAACAGGTGAAACCTAGCAATAGTAGTACCCCCTTTAATCCCACCTCAGCTGGTGGCTCCTCAGCCAAAAAAACAACCACCTATTCCTTTTTACCCAATTCCATCAGTCCCACCAGTGACTGGATCAACGCATTGACTTTCACTAATAAGAATAACCCGCAACGAAATCAACTGTTGTTAAGAGCACTGTTAGGAACTATTCCGGTCTTGATCAATAAGAGTGGGGATAGTAATGATCAATTTAACAAGGATAGTGAGCAGAAATGGGATAAAACGAATGAAAAAGATGGGAATTTACCTGGGTTTGGGGAGGTGAATGGTGGTTTTTATAAGATTTTTACTTATTTAATAGTTAAAAAAGTTTTGAATTTTTCTTAGTTTTTTATTTGTTTAATATTTAAGAAAGTCTCAAATTTTTATCAGTTTATTGGTCAAAGAAGTCGCAAATTTTTCTTAGTTTTTTATTTGCTTAATGGTTAAAAAAGCGTTAGTTTTTACCTTTATTTAATTAATAAAAACATTAAACTTCGCCACCCCCATCACCGATTCTAAAAGTGATCTGGTTAGTTTGGCACAACTTGATTCTTCCTATCAAATCTCCGACCAAACCATCCATAACACCAACTTGTTTGTGTTGTTCAAGTCCAAGGATGTGAAGCTTACATATAGTTCAAGTGGCTCAAATAACCAGATTAGTTTTGATTCAACTAGTCAAGCTAACAAACCCGCCTACATCGTTGAATTTACTAATTCCACCAACATTGGCATCAAGTGAAGGGTAGTGAAAAAATATCAGTTAGATGTACCGAATGTTTCAACAACCATGAACGAAGTTTTGCAAGAATTGATCCTAGAACAACCTTTGACTAAGTATACCTTAAACAGTAGTTTGGCCAAAGAGAAGGGTAAGACACAAGTAGCGGTACATCTGGGTAGTGGGCAAGCAAATCAGTGAACCAGTCAACGCAACCAACATGACCTAAACAACAATCCCAGTCCCAATGCTTCAACTGGGTTTAAACTCACTACCGGCAATGCGTATAGAAAATTGGATCAATCCTGACCAATTTACCAACCAATTGATGGGACCAAGCAGGGCAAAGGGAAGGATAGTAGTGGGTGGAATAGTGAAGAAAACGAAGCTAAAAGTGATGCGCCCCTAAGTACAGGAGGGGGTGCTTCTTCTGGAACATTTAATAAATACCTCAACACCAAGCAAGCGTTAGAGAGCATCGGCATCTTGTTTGATGGGGATGGAATGAGGAATGTGGTTACCCAACTCTATTATGCTTCTACCAGCAAGCTAGCAGTCACCAACAACCACATTGTCGTGATGGGTAACAGCTTTCTACCCAGCTTGTGGTACTGGGTGGTGGAGCGGAGTGCACAGGAAAATGCAAGTAACAAACCCACCTGGTTTGCTAATACCAATTTAGACTGAGGGGAAGACAAACAAAAACAATTTGTTGAGAACCAGTTGGGGTATAAGGAAACTACCAGTACCAATTCCCACAACTTCCATTCCAAATCTTTCACCCAACTTGCATATCTGATCAGTGGCATTGACAGTGTCAATGATCAAATCATCTTCAGTGGCTTTAAAGCGGGGAGTGTGGGGTATGATAGTAGTAGTAGTAGTAGTAGTAGTAGTAGTAGTAGTAGTAGTAGTACCAAAGACCAAGCACTTGCTTGATCAACAACAACTAGCTTAGATAGTAAAACGGGGTATAAGGATCTAGTGACCAACGACACGGGATTAAATGGTCCAATCAATGGGAGTTTTTCAATCCAAGACACCTTCTCATTCGTTGTTCCTTATTCGGGGAATCATAGTAATCAAATTTCATCAGGAACCATTAAAACTGCTTATCCTGTGAAAAAAGATCAAAAATCAACTGTCAAGATCAATTCCTTGATCAACGCTACGCCGTTGAATAGTTATGGGGATTTAAACATTAAATAAAGAGAATTCACCCAAATTATTTACTTATTTATTAACTATTGTTACCCAATTTTTCTCTTTTTATTTGTTGTTTTTTTACTAATTAAATAAGCAGTCTTTCTTACAAAAAAGAAAAATTCATATATAATCTTTGCGCTGTTAACACCTTTGTTAACGCCAAAAATGTTCTTTCAAAACTGGATGCAATCTGTCAATTTTTTCTGAGAGTTTGATCCTGGCTCAGGATTAACGCTGGCGGCATGCCTAATACATGCAAGTCGATCGGAAGTAGCAATACTTTAGAGGCGAACGGGTGAGTAACACGTATCCAATCTACCTTATAATGGGGGATAACTAGTTGAAAAACTAGCTAATACCGCATAAGAACTTTAGTTCGCATGAATTAAAGTTGAAAGGACCTGCAAGGGTTCGTTATTTGATGAGGGTGCGCCATATCAGCTAGTTGGTAGGGTAATGGCCTACCAAGGCAATGACGTGTAGCTATGCTGAGAAGTAGAATAGCCACAATGGGACTGAGACACGGCCCATACTCCTACGGGAGGCAGCAGTAGGGAATTTTTCACAATGAGCGAAAGCTTGATGGAGCAATGCCGCGTGAACGATGAAGGTCTTTTTGATTGTAAAGTTCTTTTATTTGGGAAGAATGACTCTAGCAGGCAATGGCTGGAGTTTGACTGTACCACTTTGAATAAGTGACGACTAACTATGTGCCAGCAGTCGCGGTAATACATAGGTCGCAAGCGTTATCCGGATTTATTGGGCGTAAAGCAAGCGCAGGCGGATTGAAAAGTCTGGTGTTAAAGGCAGCTGCTTAACAGTTGTATGCATTGGAAACTATCAGTCTAGAGTGTGGTAGGGAGTTTTGGAATTTCATGTGGAGCGGTGAAATGCGTAGATATATGAAGGAACACCAGTGGCGAAGGCGAAAACTTAGGCCATTACTGACGCTTAGGCTTGAAAGTGTGGGGAGCAAATAGGATTAGATACCCTAGTAGTCCACACCGTAAACGATAGATACTAGCTGTCGGAGCGATCCCTTCGGTAGTGAAGTTAACACATTAAGTATCTCGCCTGGGTAGTACATTCGCAAGAATGAAACTCAAACGGAATTGACGGGGACCCGCACAAGTGGTGGAGCATGTTGCTTAATTCGACGGTACACGAAAAACCTTACCTAGACTTGACATCCTTGGCAAAGTTATGGAAACATAATGGAGGTTAACCGAGTGACAGGTGGTGCATGGTTGTCGTCAGCTCGTGTCGTGAGATGTTGGGTTAAGTCCCGCAACGAGCGCAACCCTTATCGTTAGTTACATTGTTTAACGAGACTGCTAATGTAAATTGGAGGAAGGAAGGGATGACGTCAAATCATCATGCCCCTTATGTCTAGGGCTGCAAACGTGCTACAATGGCCAATACAAACAGTAGCCAACTTGTAAAAGTGAGCAAATCTGAAAAGTTGGTCTCAGTTCGGATTGAGGGCTGCAATTCGTCCTCATGAAGCTGGAATCACTAGTAATCGCGAATCAGCTATGTCGCGGTGAATACGTTCTCGGGTCTTGTACACACCGCCCGTCAAACTATGAAAGCTGGTAATATTTAAAAACGTGTTGCTAACCTTTATTGGAAGCGCATGTCAAGGATAGCACCGGTGATTGGAGTTAAGTCGTAACAAGGTACCCCTACGAGAACGTGGGGGTGGATCACCTCCTTTCAAATGGAGTTTTTATTTTTTATTTATCTTAAACACCCATTAATTTTTTCGGTGTTAAAACCCAAATCAATGTTTGGTCTCACAACTAACACATTTGGTCAGTTTGTATCCAGTTCTGAAAGAATGTTTTTGAACAGTTCTTTCAAAACTGAAAACGACAATCTTTCTAGTTCCAAAAATAAATACCAAAGGATCAATACAATAAGTTACTAAGGGCTTATGGTGGATGCCTTGGCACTAAAAGGCGATGAAGGACGTGTTAACCTGCGATAAGCTTCGGGGAGGTGGTAAAAACCTGAGATCCGGAGGTGTCCGAATGGAGCAATCTGGTAGCTTGCAAAAGTTACCATTAATTAATGAATTCATAGTTAATTAAAGCGATACGTGGTGAAGTGAAACATCTCAGTAACCACAGGAAAAGAAAACGAATGTGATTCCGTGTGTAGTGGCGAGCGAAAGCGGAACAGGCCAAACCTATCTGAGGATAGGGGTTGTAGGGCTTGCATTATGGAAGTTAAAAGGATAGAAGAAGCTGTTGGAAAGCAGCGCCAAAGAGGGTGATAGCCCCGTATTTGAAATCTTTTTAATACCTAGCAAGAAACCTGAGTAGCTCGAAAAACGTTATTTTGAGTGAATCTGCCCAGACCATTGGGTAAGCCTAAATACTAATTAGTGACCGATAGCGAAACAGTACCGTGAGGGAAAGGTGAAAAGAACCCAGAGATGGGAGTGAAATAGATTCTGAAACCATATGCCTACAACGTGTCAGAGCACATTAATGTGTGATGGCGTGCGTTTTGAAGTATGAGCCGGCGAGTTATGATAGCAAGCGTTAGTTAACCAGGAGATGGGGAGCTGTAGCGAAAGCGAGTTTTAAGAGAGCGTTTGTTTGTTATCATAGACCCGAAACGGGTTGAGCTAGTCATGAGCAGGTTGAAGGTTGAGTAACATTAACTGGAGGACCGAACCGACTCTCGTTGAAACGATAGCGGATGACTTGTGATTAGGGGTGAAATTCCAATCGAAATCCGTGATAGCTGGTTCTCGTCGAAATAGCTTTAAGGCTAGCGTAAGATCACAAATAAGTGGAGGTAAAGCTACTGAATGTATGATGGCGCCACCTAGGCGTACTGAATACAATTAAACTCTGAATGCCATTTATTTTATTCTTGCAGTCAGACAGTGGGGGATAAGCTTCATTGTCAAGAGGGGAAGAGCCCAGATCATTAAATAAGGTCCCCAAAATATACTAAGTGGAAAAGGATGTGAAAGTGCTAAAACAGCAAGGATGTTGGCTTAGAAGCAGCCATCGTTTAAAGAGTGCGTAACAGCTCACTTGTCGAGTGTTTTTGCGCCGAAGATGTAACGGGGCTAAGTATATTACCGAATTTATGGATAAGATATTTTTATCTTGTGGTAGACGAGCGTTGTATTGGAGTTGAAGTCAAAGCGTGAGCATTGGTGGATCCAATACAAGTGAGAATGCCGGCGTGAGTAACGCTTGGGAGTGAGAATCTCCCAAACCGATTGACTAAGGTTTCCTGGACCAGGGTCGTCCTTCCAGGGTTAGTCTGGACCTAAGCTGAGGCTGAAGAGCGTAGGCGATGGACAACAGGTTAATATTCCTGTACTTACAGTTAGACTGATGGAGTGACAAAGAAGGTTATCCACCCCCATTATTGGATTTGGGGATAAACCATAAGGTGGTACAATAGGCAAATCCGTTGTGCATAACACTGAGTGGTGATGTCGAGTGAACGAGTGATCAAGTAGCGAAGGTGGCAATTAATCATGCTTTCAAGAAAAGCTGCTAGGGCTAATTTAACTGTAACCAGTACCGAGAACGAACACACGTAGTCAAGGAGAGGATCCTAAGGTTAGCGAGTGAACTATAGCCAAGGAACTCTGCAAATTAACCCCGTAAGTTAGCGAGAAGGGGTGCTTATCTAAAAGTAAGCCGCAGTGAAGAACGAGGGGGGACTGTTTAACTAAAACACAACTCTATGCCAAACCGTAAGGTGATGTATATGGGGTGACACCTGCCCAGTGCTGGAAGGTTAAAGAAGGAGGTTAGCAATTTATTGCAAAGCTTTTAACTGAAGCCCCAGTGAACGGCGGCCGTAACTATAACGGTCCTAAGGTAGCGAAATTCCTAGTCGGGTAAATTCCGTCCCGCTTGAATGGTGTAACCATCTCTTGACTGTCTCGGCTATAGACTCGGTGAAATCCAGGTACGGGTGAAGACACCCGTTAGGCGCAACGGGACGGAAAGACCCCGTGAAGCTTTACTGTAGCTTAATATTGATCAAAACACCACCATGTAGAGAATAGGTAGGAGCAATTGATGCAAGTTCGCAAGGATTTGTTGATGTGAAATGTGGAATACTACCCTTGGTTATGTTTTGTTCTAATTGGTAACTGTGATCCAGTTTCAAGACAGTGTTAGGTGGGCAGTTTGACTGGGGCGGTCGCCTCCTAAAAGGTAACGGAGGCGCACAAAGGTACCTTCAGTACGGTTGGAAATCGTATTTAGAGTGTAATGGTATAAGGGTGCTTGACTGTGAGACTTACAGGTCGAACAGGTGAGAAATCAGGTCATAGTGATCCGGTGGTTCAGTATGGAATGGCCATCGCTCAACGGATAAAAGCTACTCCGGGGATAACAGGCTGATACTGCCCAAGAGTTCATATCGACGGCAGTGTTTGGCACCTCGATGTCGACTCATCTCATCCTCGAGCTGAAGCAGGTTCGAAGGGTTCGGCTGTTCGCCGATTAAAGAGATACGTGAGTTGGGTTCAAACCGTCGTGAGACAGGTTGGTCCCTATCTATTGTGCCCACAGGAAGATTGAAGAGCTTTGCTTCTAGTACGAGAGGACCGGAGCGAGGACACCGCTTATGCTCCAGTTGTAGCGCCAGCTGCACCGCTGGGTAGTAACGTGTCTATTAGATAAACGCTGAAAGCATCTAAGTGTGAAACTATCTCAAAGATTAATCTTCCCATTTCTGTTAAAGGAAAGTAAGAGCCGTTATAGACCATGACGTTGATAGGTTACAGGTGTAAGCATAGTGATATGTTGAGCTGAGTAATACTAATTGCTCGAGGACTTATTGGTTGATAAAAGGTATTTATCAACTAAAAGATTGTCGTTTTTGTTTGGTGCTAATATCGCTGTGGAAACACCTGGAACCATCCCGAACCCAGCAGTTAAGCACAGTGGAGCTAAATGTAGGTAGTAATACTGAGAATAGGTAAGCACCAAGCAAAAATTAAGGACTATAGGTTTAAAAACCTATGGTCTTTTTTTATTTAATGAATAGTTTTTATAACTAATTTATCTAAAAAAATCGAACAACCTTTGACTAAGTATACGCTCAATGGCAGTTTGGCCAAAGAGAAGGGCAAAAGCCAGATAGAGGTGCATCTGGGTAGTGGGCAAGCAACTAATTGATCCACTCAACGCGCCACTCCATTGGTCTGAATGACAATCCCAGCCCAAATGCTTCAACTGGGTTTAAACTCACTACCGGCAACGCTTATAGAAAATTGGATCAATCCTGACCAATTTATCAACTAATTGATGGGACCAAGCAGGGCAAAGGGAAGGATAGTAATGGGTGGAATAGTGAAGAAAATACGGCAGCAGGGGATGCGCCTCTTGTTTCAACAAGTGGAGGTGGTTCTTCTGGAACATTTAATAAATACCTCAACACCAAACAAGCGTTAGAAAGGATCGGCATCTTGTTTGAAAGTAATGGAGAGGCGAGGAATGTGGTTAGCCTCCTTCCAACTCTACCAACCCAACAAGGTGAAGGCTTACCAAACCACTAACACCTACAACAGGTTAATTGAACCTGACAAGTGACAATCAAGTAGTGATTTGAACAATATGACCAACTTGTTAAAACTCCTAACAACTAAAAACATCAAAGCGAAATTGGGGAAGGACACCCAATCAATGGGAAATAATAATGGAGGGGGTGTTAGTCAAACCTTTTCCTTTGTTGTTCCTTATTCAATGAATCATACAAATACGGGAACTAGTGGAACCATTAAAACTGCTTATCCAGTGAAAAAAGATGAAGCTTCCCAAGTAGCGATCAATTCCTTGATCAACGCTACGCCATTGAATAGTTAAAAACCTGATTTATTTTTATAGAAACAGTTACTTTGAAGATTCACTACTAATAATTTAAATTAAGCACTCATACTAATATATTAATCCCTTTAGATTGCTTAACTCTTTAAAACTTCCCTTTATAATCAAATATCGCCATGAACGACTGACAGTGACTGAAAAACAGACTTGTTAATTCCAAAACCAAATCTGTTAGTTTCTGATTACCACAAACCTCAAGTAATATCATTGATATTGCTGAATTAATTAAGTGCTGTAGTGAGTTAAAAAACACTTCTATTAATGGTTTAATTGACTTTTTGAACCAACAGGATAAACTTGAATTTAACTTAACAAGATTAAAGGAGATAGATGTTGAAGATGGTAAGCAACTATTTGGGATAGAAACTAGTGTTTATAAACACTTTCAAAATGAAATTGCTCGTTTTTATAAACAAGTAAACAAACACTTTCGTGAAACAGGTAGTGAAAGTTTGTTTTTAGCTTTACCAGTTATTGAAGGGATTAATGAGTTTAACGATATCTTTCGAGCTCCATTACTTTATGTTGGAGTTAAACTCAAAGTTTCCCCACGCTTTGAACGTTTCTGATTAGAAATTAACAAAGAAGAGATCTTTTTAAACCCTACTATTATTGGAGTTGAAACCAACAAACGTAATAGTTTGTTTAAAAATAACTATGATACTACTAAGATAGATGTTAATGATGCTTTAAAGGTATTTAGTGAACTTGAATATGAGTTTAGAATGCCTTTAACTTCTGAATTGAAGAGTTTTAGTAAAAAAGCAAAGAGTGATTTTAATACTGAAAAACGAACTAACTATCTTATTAACAACGTTCTTTTGGGGATCTTTGATGTTAAGGGTGATCAGCTGTTCCAAAACTTTAATGAGATTCTAAACACTGATCCTGATGTATTAGATGAACTTCTAAAAGATAGAAGAGATCTGTTGTTAGAAAACCGGGAATTCCGTGAACAATTTGATTTAAAAGATACCTATCTCTTCAGTCACCTTGATATCTACCAACAGTATGCAGTTAAGCAAGCTTTACTTGGTGATTTAATTATTGAAGGCCCACCTGGCACAGGGAAATCTGAAACAATTGTTAATATCTTAGTTAACCTTGTTTTAAACAACAAAAAAGTATTGTTTGTTTCTGAAAAAGTAACTGCACTTGATGTTGTTTACAACCGTCTTGGTAGTTTTAAACACATCGCACTTTTCAACGCTAGTGTTGCTGCTGAAAAGAAACGCTTTTATAACCAGTTTGCTGAGTTTGAAACTTATTTCACTACTTACTTTTCCAAGAAAGATTTGGATGCTACTTTACCAACATTTGAAGGTAAATGGGTGGATGATATTTTAGGGGCATTTCAAGCATTACAAGCTCTTTATGACACCAAGATAAATTCTGGTGAAAATCTGTTTAGTTTCAAAGAGATTGTCAGTAGCTTTCAGATGTTGGATGCTAGTTACATCAAGATTAAAGAATATGAACGTTTTGATGAGTGAGTGCGCGTCTTTTCAAATCCATTGTGATTAGAAAAACACTTAAGTTACCAAGAGTTGAAAAAAGAACTTAGTCAGCGCTGGAATGGTATTGATAATTTCTATCAGTTGCAATCGCTTCTAAACCAAACCAAAAAACGAAAGGTCTTAAACTATGTGTTGGAACACTTTGAACAGTTTAATACAGTTATCAGTCCTAAGCATGTTTTGTTCTACAAGCCTAGCAATAAATCACAATTGCTCTTAAAACAACTGAAACAGGATGTTGAACAATACACTAGTTTACAACGTTTCCAATCTCCTACTAAGTTTGAAACAATCAAGTTGAATTTCATCAACCAAGTTAATGAAAACCCAACCCCATGGTTCTTTTCTTGATTTATCCAATTTCATGCCAAGCCACTGTTGGAAAAACTCGTTAGTTTTGAGTCAAACATTATTAAAACAAAACAAGCTTATCTTAATGGGATTGAAAGCTATGTAGCAAGTTGTAAGAAACTGCTTAAAACAACTATTTTAAACAACTTTTTTCAGCTTTATCAAACTAATAAAGATGAACTATTGGAGATCTGCAGACAAGCAAAAAACCCAGTTTTAAAAGAGATTACTTGGTGGTTTAAAAAACATTTTGAACTCTTAAAAAAACTCTTTCCAGTGCACATTATGACCCTTGAGTCTGCAGCAACTCTAACCCCTAACCAACGTGGTTTGTATGACTATGTGGTTATTGATGAAGCTAGTCAAGTATTTCTAGAAAGAGCAATTCCTATCTTATTTAGAGCTGATAAGTACATTATTGCAGGGGACACTAAACAGTTAAAACCAGCTAACTTCTTCCAATCACGTGCTGAGTATGATGTTGATGAGGAGTTTGAAGATGGCAATATAGAAGCTGCTGTTCACTCCAGTTCTCTACTTCATTTTTTAAAGAACCGTTCAAGAATCTTAACTTTACTTAAGTTCCACTACCGCAGTGATTCAGCTGATCTGATTGCTTTTACTAATAACAGGATCTATGACAATGAATTAATCTTTATGAATAAAGCTAATGCTGATCAAAGGGTTTTTATTGTCCATGATGTAATAGATGGTATCTGAAAAAACAACCGGAATCTCCAAGAAGCACGTGATGTTGTGCAACGCTTAGAACAACTAACAACAACCAATGATTACAAAAAGTCACTTGGTGTAATTTGTTTCAATAAAAACCAAGCAGATCTAATTGAATATCTAATTGATAAACAAAACAATCCATTACTTAACGAGTGAAGAGAAAGACAAAATGATGTTGGTGAATATGAAGGATTATTTGTGAAAAACATTGAAAATGTGCAGGGTGATGAAAGGGATATCATCATCTTTTCTTTAGGTTATGATCGTTCAGTAAATAGTTATGGTCCTATTAGTAAGCAAGGTGGAGAAAACAGACTAAATGTAGCGATAACTAGAGCTAAACAAAGAATAGAACTGTTTAAGACAAATAGAGGAGAAGACTACAATGGTTTAAGCTCCAGTTCCTTGGGTAGTAAACTGTTAGTTGAATATCTGCTTTATTGTGAAGCGATGGCTAAAAACCAGGGTGAGAAAATCACTTTTCAAGCGGTAAAAAGAAAAGAAACAAAAGCAAAGTATGAACTGGCAGTTGAAAATGATTTCTTCAACCAACTGCAGGCAATTTTTGGTGGAGAGTTTGAGATTAAACGTAACGTTAATGAAGGGGCTTACTTTTTCTCATTTGTCTTTTACTTTAATAATATCCCTTATCTTGCCATTGACTTTAACATCCCCATTCCCACTTCAAGAAAACAAGTTATGGAAGGGATTTTATACCGTGAACAGTTTCTCAAAAAACGTCAATGGAACCTAATTAACATCTGGATTGATGAGTGAAAATTAAACCCAATTGGGGTGATTTCTAAAATCAGATCAAGTTTAGCAGTGCATCAAAACCAGCATGAAGAAATATAATTAGATGAAGATAACTTTCATTTCTGGACAAGAAGTGTCGTTAGGCACTTCTTTTTTATTGTTTTCAAAAAAAATAGTTATGAATGAATTAAACCAACCCTTACTTGCTATTATTAAAAATGTTGCTAAAACCAAAAACCTTTCTATAGAAGAGGTGGTTTTTTGTTTGAAAACAGCTTTAGAACAAGCCTATAAAAAACACCTTAACTTTGTTAATGTTGAAGTTAACATTAACTTTGATAAGGGGATTATTAATGTTGAACAACTCTTTAATGTTGTTAGTGATGAAAATGAAGATTATGATGACTTTCTTGAAATCCCTTTACAAGCAGCTAACAAAATAAACAGTTCATTGCAATTAGGTGATGTGTTGCGAAAACCAATCCCCTTAAAAAACATTAGTAGTGATCTTATCAATAAGATGATTGCTATCTTTAACCAAAAGATTAGTGAAACAAACTTTAAAGCAGTAATGAGTGAGTTTAGTAGTGAGGTTGGGGAAGTGATTGAAGCGAAAGTTGAAGATATTGATACTAACAAAGAAGGTGGTTTAAAGGGTTATATTATTAACCTTGAAACTACAAAGGGTTATATCTCCAAGCGGGAATTGTCAAAAGGGGAGCGCTTAGAGATAGGTAAAAAATACCTCTTTGTTATCAAAGAAATCCAACGGCAAGCATCGTTATGACCAATTACTTTATCAAGAAGTGATACCCGCTTACTACAGTTTTTGTTAACTTCAAATACTCCAGAAATTGAAAATGGTACGATTGTAATCAAAAAGATTGAACGTTCCCCAGGAGTGAAATCAAAGATAGCAGTTATCTCCAATGATCCTGCAGTTGACCCAGTTGCTGCTATCTTAGGACCTAAGGGTGAGAAGATTAGGGGGATTAGTGAGGAATTTAATGGTGAGATTATTGACATTGTCTTTTGGAATGAAGACAAGTTAAAGTTCTTAATTAATGCCATTTTACCTGCAGAAGTCATTGGTTATAACATCTTGCAGGATGATGAGCGTGATACTAGTATTGAAGTTGTTGTACCTGCAAACCAAATTGCTAATGTTTTTGGTTTTAAAGGTGTAAACATTAGGTTAATTAGTAATTTAACAGGTTGAAATAGTGTTGATGTTTACAGTGAAAAAGATGCAAGTGAAGCCAACATTAAATTCACGAGGTTAAGCTTTGAACCTGAAGGGTTGTTTGGCATCAAAAAAAGAAGGGAAAAGATCATTAGTAATGATGCTACTGATAAAGTCTTTTACACCTCTAAAGACAATGTGATAGATGATGAGATTATTGTTGATTTAGCTAAAGATCTAATGGTTGATAATAAACAAAAACAACCTGAGCAAGTTGCAAAGCAAGTTGTTGAAAAATCACAATTAGAAAAACAAGTTACTCCAAAAGAAAAAGAGAAAGTTCAACCAAAAGCTAAGGTTCATTCTAATAGCCATTCCAAAAAACCAGCTAAACCTAATCAGATTTTTTCTATCACTGTTGATGCTAGTGATAAGAATCTTAAAAAAGATCAAGTTGATAATAACCAAACAAACCCCCAAACAAAACAAACATTTGATAGCTTTGATGATCTTTAATGCAACTAATAACAAGACTTTGTTTATTAACAAGAAAACATTTTGTTAAAAGAGAACTTTTACGTCTTGTAAAATTAGACAACCAACTTGAAATTGATCTTAATCAAAATCTCAAGGGCAGGGGTTATTATTTGAGTGTTTTTGGTTTAAAGCTAGATAAAAAACACCTCAAAGCTGTAGTTGAAAAACACCTTAAGGTTAGTTGTAATGATGCAAAGCTTACTGCAATGATTACCGCCTTACAACAATTAGCACAAGATGAAAAAAAATAGAGCTTTCAATCAGGTTAAAAAAACAAAGTTTGACGGTAGGATTAAAACCAGTGCCAAACACCAGTTACGTAATGTTAAAACCGGGGTTAAAGATGGTGTTTTTATCTATAAAGGTCCTTTAACTGTTAGTGAGTTTGCAAGTAAAACTAATATCGCTGTTGCTAACATTATCAAACACTTTTTTTTAAATGGTTTGGCACTAACAGTTAATTCAGTTTTAACAAATGAACAGTTAGCAGATGCATGTGTTAACTTTGGGTTTGACTTTAAGATGGAAACTGAAGTTACCCATGAAAATATTGTAGCTAACATCCAGTTTGAAGATAGTGATGATTTATTGCAACCAAGACCACCTATTGTTACTATCATGGGTCATGTTGACCATGGTAAAACTTCGCTTTTAGACACAATTAGAAAAACTAATGTAACTGCTAAGGAGTTTGGCGGAATTACCCAAAAAATTGGTGCTTATCAGGTGAAAAATCACCAAAATAAAACGATTACTTTTATTGATACTCCTGGGCATGAAGCATTTACTTTAATGCGTGCAAGGGGTGCAAAAGTAACTGATATTGTGGTGTTGGTTGTGGCAGCGGATGATGGGATTAAAAAGCAAACAGAGGAAGCAATTAGCCATGCTAAGAGTGCTAACACTCCTATCATTGTTTTTATTAACAAGATGGATAAACCAACTGCTAACCCTGATCTGGTGATCCAACAACTCAATAAGTTTGATTTAGTTCCTGAGGCTTGGGGTGGGAAAACTATCTTTGTAATGGGTAGTGCTTTAACTGGTCAAGGGATTAATGAGTTGCTTGATAATATCTTGTTGCTAGGGGAAGTGGAGGGTTATCAAGCTAACTATAATGCCCATTCATCTGGTTATGCAATTGAAGTACAAACTTCAAAGGGACTTGGCCCTATTGCCAATGTCATTGTAAAAAGGGGTACTTTAAAGTTAGGTGACATTGTGGTGTTAGGGCCTGCATATGGAAGAGTTAGAACGATGCATGATGAAAATGGTAATAGCTTAAAACAAGCAACCCCTTCAAAACCTGTGCAGATCTCAGGGTTTGACATTATGCCTGTTGCTGGGGAAAAGTTCATTGTTTTTGATGATGAGAAGGATGCAAAGTTAATTGCTAACAAGTTTAAAGAACAACAAAAACAAAAAGCTAACAACTTAACAGTTAATCAAACCTTAAAAGAACAGATTAAAAACAAGGAAATTAAGATATTAAATTTGATCTTTAAAGCAGATAGTGATGGTTCATTGCAAGCTATTAAACAAGCAGTTGAAAACATTAATGTTGCTAAGATCTCACTTAGTATCATCCATGCTGCAGTGGGGCAGATATCAGAGAGTGATATTATGCTAGCAAAAGCATCAGGGGCTTTATTGTTTAGTTTAAACTTAGGTTTGAGTCAAACTGTAAAAAACATTGCTAGTTTACAAGGGGTAAAATTAGAAGTTCACTACCATATCCCTAAACTAGCAGAGGAGATTGAAAACATCTTAAAAGGTCAATTAGATCCTGTTTATGAAGAGATTGAAATAGGTAAAGCGGAAGTTTTACAACTCTGGTTCCACTCTAAAATCGGTAATATTGCAGGAACCATTGTTAAATCAGGAAAGATAAAAAGAGGGAATTTATGTAAGTTATTCAGAGATAAAGAGATTATCTTTGAAGGCAGAATTGACTCTTTAAAAAATGAAAAAACGCCTGTTAATTTAATAGAAACAGGGAAGAATTGTGGGATAGTTATTAATGGTTGCAATGATATTAAGATTGGTGATATCATTGTTGCTTATGAAAAGCAGATAGTTAAAGATGGCAAGCTATAGAAAACAACGGATTGAAAATGATATCATCCGCTTAATTAATCGCACGATTATTAATGAGATCTATGATCCTGTTGTTAAGTTAGGTCATGTTAGCCATGTGAAGTTATCAGCTGATTTTTTTCATGCAGTAGTTTATCTTGATTGTTATGATCGTAGTCAGATTCAAACTGTAGTTAATGCTTTTAAAAAGGCTCAGGGCGTTTTTAGTCAAATGTTAGCACAAAATTTGTACCTAGCTAAAAGTGTAAAACTCCACTTTGTGAAGGATGATGCAATTGACAATGCTTTGAAAATAGAACAGATAATTAACTCTTTGAAAAACTAACAGCTTGAAGTAAAATTAATCCTAATGGACCCACAAAACAAGTCCCCAAAACCACAAGTTAAATCAACTAGATTGGTTGTCAAAAAACAACCAGCAGGTGTTGTTTTTCCCAAATTGAGTATTCCTGTTAATGATTTTGAAAAAACAGTTACTTTAACAAGAGCACAAAAAAAGGAAGCTAAACTTCTCAAAAAAGCCCAAAGGAAAGCTAATAAGCTTAATAATAAACAAGATAGTACCTTTTTCAATTCTGCTTCAGGTGAGACTAATAACACCATTCTTCCTCCTGGTGTTAAAAATCAAGCTGATAATAAAACTAACCGTTTTAGTAAATTTATTAGTTTTTTCACTTCTTCAAAAAACAAACAACCAGATGAAATAACAGAAAGGTTAGTTGATGATCCTACTGTTAAAAACCGTTTTAGTGCTTTTAATAAGAAGCTTATTTGAGTTCTAAAGGATAAAAAACTAAGAGCAAGAGCGTGGAAGATTGTTGGTTATACCAATTTAGTTATTGTGGCATTTTTTGCTGGACTTTTAGCAGTGATGAATAAGTTCATCACCCTTTCCTCAGTTGAATATCCTGCTATTGCTTTACAACTCCCTATTAACAATGCATTATGAGGGATTTCTATCTTTGTTATTAGCATTGTTACTTTACCGTTTTGAACAATGTTTATCTTGTTTTTAATGGGAGTAAAGGATGTGAGAACTTCGCGTTCTATCCATTATTTTATCTGGATAGTGTTAATTATTAATGTAGTTTTATTACTAGTTAGTTGCTTGTTGATGATTGCTGCTTATGCCCATCTTGATGGTTATAACATCTGAAGAAACTTAGAATCACTTAACCCTAATAACTAATGAAATCACTCTTTATTGGTTATTTTGATGGATTACATCAAGGTCATCTATTTTTAAAGCAGAACAGTAAGTTTGAACCAATGGTGTTATTAATTGATAACCCACCTTTAAAACAAACCAACTGGCTTTATGATTTACAACAACGGGTTGCACAAATAAAAACTTACTTGAAAGCAACTGTAGAAGTATTTGATGTTGCCAAACATAACATGAATGCACTTAGTTTTTTTGAACAACAGATTAAAAGATTGAATTGTGATGAAATTATTGTTGGTACAGATTGGCATTTTGGTAATGATCATAAGGATGGGATCTGGTTAAAGAAACTGTTTAAAAATACTGTTATTGTTAATAAAACAAACCTATCAAGTAGTGTTATCCGTAACTATCTAACTAATAATGAACTTGAAAAAGCTAACCAACTTTTAGTGGAACCTTATTATAGAGTGGGCACAGTAGTACATGGTTTAAAAAAGGCAAGGTTGCTTGGTTTTCCAACTGCTAACATTGTTATGGATAACCACTTATTGACTTTAAATAAGGGGAGTTATATAGTAAGAGTTTTATTAAATAACCAAACTTTTTATGGGATTGGTTTTATTAGCCAAAAGGATCAGGATTTGGTGTGTGAAACCCATATCTTTAACTTTAATAATGAGATTTATGGTTCACTGGTCAAATTTACACTGTTAAAGTTCATTAGAACAATTAGTAAGTTTTCCAGTCAAGCAGCTTTGCAAAAAGCAATTCAAAGTGATGCTAACTTTGCTTTAAAGTGGTTGGAAAACCAAAATTTAGATAAAATTTAAAATCATCCAAATATGGACAGTGCCCCCAGTGGTTTAACTTTAACTGTTATTATCCTTAGCATCATTCTGCTTGCTTTTATCAGCACAGTTGTATCAGCTTATGAAACAGCAATCACTTCTTTAACCCCTTACAGGTGAAAGAACTATATCAAGACTAACAACAAGCAAGATAAACTATCAACTAAGATAATAAACCACTTTCAAAACCACTATTCAAGTTGTTTAATTACTATCCTAATTACTAACAACATAGTGGCCATTATGGTTTCTAACATCCTTTTTTTAGCACTAGAACAAACAATTAAAAATGAGCTTTTATCAAGTGTTTTAAATTTGGTAGTTAGTGGGGTTTTAATCGTCTCTTTTTGTGAAATTCTACCCAAAACTTTGGGCAGAATTAATGTGATTAGAACCCTGGTTCTATTTGCTTATTTGGTTTATTTTTTTTATCTGATCTTTTGACCAATTACTAAGCTAACCAGTTTAATTCTCAAAAAGTATGAAAACCCCTTACCTGTTTCAAGGAAAGATGTTTATTATTTTATTGATGAAATTGAACAAAACGGTTTATTTTCCAAAGAAGATAGTTTACTGATTAAAAAAACCTTAATCTTTGACCAAGTACTAGTTAAAAAGGTAATGATCAAGTGAAAAAAAGTGGCTTATTGTTATCTTAATGACAGTATTAACTTGATTGCCAAGCAGTTTTTACAAAGGCAGTTTTCCAGAATGCCAGTAGTAGATAAAACTACTAATAAGATAGTTGGTTTTATCCATTTAAAGGATTTTTTTACAGCTAAAGAAGCAAACCCTAAGTCACTTGATTTAAACCAGTTGCTTTATCCAGTTGTTTTAGTTCAAGATTCCACCCCCATCAAACAAGCACTAAGACAGATGCGTTTAAACAGAGCACATTTAGCAGTTGTTAATGATAAACATGAAAAAACAATAGGGATTGTTTCTATGGAGGATATTATTGAAGAGTTGGTGGGTGAAATCTATGATGAACATGATGATATCCAACCGATCCAAGTATTGGATGAAAATGTTTGACTTGTTTTACCTAATGTAAAAGCAGCCTACTTTTTTAATAAGTGAATTAAGCCAGATTTGGTAAAATCAAAAAATATTACTATCCAGCATTATCTCGCTTCACTAGATAATGATAGTTTTGCTTGCCAAAATAAGCTTGACACTCCCTTATTTAGTGTTGAAGTGATAGCTGATAGCGAAGATAAAACCAAAATTCTTTACGAAATTAGAAAGAAGAGTGATGTTATTGCTTAGAGCATTATTTTTAGAGTTGAAAACCAACAAAAATTGTAAAGCTTTACTTTTGTTATTAATCCCCTTACTAGTTGGTTTAACCTTGATAATCTATGGGATTGTCTTATTTTCCACTGAAGGGGTAATTGACCATGGTGATCATAACCACTTAAGAGCAAGGTTTCAACTCACTTTAGAGGAGATTATTGTTTTTGTTGTTGGTAGTATTATCTTGTTTTTTACTTTAGCTAGCTTTTGTGTGAGTTGCTTTATGTTAATGAGAAGTCCTAAGCAAAAACAGCTAGAGGTTGATCATGCTAATAAAACTAATTTAAAACCAAAAGCAATAGTTAATTGTGATCTTTTTCAGTTGGGTGATTACTGTGTGTTTACATTTAAAAAACTTAGCTTTAAACAACGGTTTAAGCAAGATTTTTTTGCTAGAAGTAAGTTTTCGTTTCGCAGTGAACTGTATCGTCTTTGTTTGGTGGGAGTGTTAATTGCTCTCAATTTAGCGTTAAGTTTGATTGAAATTCCTGGGATAGTTTTACCTTGGGGTAGTTCGATCCAATTCCGTTTTTTTAATACGGCTATCTTGTTTATTGCTGTTAGGTTGGTGGGATTATTATCTACTTCTTTAGTGGCTTTAATCACCCCCTGATTACACCTGTTAATCCATCCTATTCACACCCCCATTAGTAGTTTGTTTTACATGGTTAATGACTTTTTGGTGCTGTGGATCTTTTATTTCTTTTTTTTCCATCTCTTTAAAGCAGAGGTGATCCAAACTACTACTGTAGTTGACAACAAACCTTTTAGTCAGTTAGTTAATACTAAAAAGACGAAGTGAACAAAGTTTTTTTCCTTACTTGTAATTAGCTTTTTGTGTGGCTTTATTGAGGGGTTAGGTTTTTACTTTGGTTATTTTTTAATCCTTGGTAATGTTTCTAGTTTAGGATTGAAGATCTATTATGATGGGTTACAACAACGTGATCTGATTAACAGTAGTAATGTTTTGTTCTTTTTAATGACAACAACTGCTATCTTCAGTATTAAATACATCTTTGAGATGTTATTTTTCTTTAGTGTTGAAAAGAATGTAGTTAATATTGCTAACCACTTTGGTTTGTATTAATCTAAACTTTTTGCAACTAATTAATTAGTTAACTAATAATGAAGTATGTAAAAGTACAGATCATCAATAAATCAACTATTGAACTGTTAGAGGATGCTAAAAAAGGGGAAAAAATTAATTTAGATTTAATTAACCAAGTTGATCAGACCAACATCCTCAATACGATCACTACTAACCAAAAATTAGCATGAGAAAAGGAGTTAAGTGCTCAATTTATCAATCAGCAGAATGAGTTAATTAAAAACTTTGAAATTGAGATCATTAAGTTAAAAACTATGCTTAATGACAAAGAGCAAGCATTGTTGTTAAAAACCAAATTAGAATTACAAAACCAGTTTCAAAAGCAGATAGAGAACTATATCAATGAGATTAACAAGCTCAAGTTAACCAATAAAGAGCTTGAAATTACTAACCAAAAACAACTAGAAAGCTCACTTAAACTACAGCGAAACGAATTTGAAGAGAAAATCAACCAGCAAAACTTAACGATTGAAAAACTGAAAATTCAACAAGCAAGAAGTAGTATCTGAGCAGTTGCTAAAAAAGGGAATGAACTTGAAAAGTGGTGTGAAAACCAGTATGAGTCTTATGCAGATAGCTTTGAAAACTGTCAGTTTACTAGGTATAAAACTGAAATTAACTTATTAGATGAAAATGATTTTCCTAATGAAAAAGCAGATTACATCTTTAGTTTCTTTGGTGAAAAAACCAATAAAATTCCGTTTTTATCAATTTGCTGTGAGATGAAAAGTGAGTTTAATGATAGTAAGCATAAATCAAAAAACAAAGATCATATTAGCAAACTGGTCAGGGATGCTAAACGTGCTAACTGCAAGTATGCTTTTTTAATTAGTGAACTTGAACTGGAGACTGAAAATGACATCCAAGTGCGCTTAATGCCAACATTGGAAAGTGGTGTTGAAGTCTATCTAGTTAGACCAATGTTTTTTATCTTAATGCTTAAACTTTTCTATAAGTTAGCTAAGAAGTTGTTTGCCCTTAACCGTTTTCAATCAGTTGAACTAATTGATAAAAATAAGTTAAATGAACAGTTTAAACAGTTGAAAGATAATTTTTTAACCAAAACCTTTTTAGAGATTGAAAAAGTGTGTAAAAGTAACTTAGTTGATATTGAAACACTTGAAAAAGCAGTGGTGAAACTAAGGGTTAGAAACGAACGCGTTTTAGATCAGTTACTTAATAAATGAACTAAGAAAATTGATAGCTTTGATTTACAGTTAACTAAGAAAATTACTAATAACTACTAGGGTTTAATTTGTTAGCTTATTTAGAAAAATTCAAAATAAGCAAATTATAATTAGGTGTCTTTCTTTACTAAAAATATGAAATTATACCGATCTTTAAAAGCAGCCCTGTTACCAGGGATATGCACTAGCATTTTACTTGCTAGTTGTGCTTCAACAAATACTTATCAAGACCAAAGGAATGCCTTGATTAGTTTGGCTTCTAATCGTGATACTTTAATTGCGAATGCTAAAAAATCCAAAGAAGAAGTGCAAAAAGAAGTTACCAAAATGAATAGTAGTACTTCATCAATGATGACAGCTACCCAAAGTGTTGCAATTACAACACATCAAACTACTGAAAAAACAAATAATTCTAAGTATGATCTAGACAAGCTTTTTAAGGATTACATCCTTTATGTTGTTGATAATTTTTCAGGACTTGTTTTTAAAAGAACTGGCGGTCATAGGATCCAGTTAATCGATAAGGATAAAGAGATTTTGGATGGTGGTAATCTAACTAAACATACCCACCACGATCATAACCATATGCATAATCATGAACATGAACATGAAGAACACCATGATGAGGAAGAGACAGAAGTAGTTGGCAGAGCACTATCTTTTACTAATGGCATCTTTCTAGTGATTGACTATAAAAAAGACTCTGAAAGAAAAAATATGAGTGGTTCAACTACTATGATGCACCAACACCACCATGAAGCTGAAGAACATAAAGAGGAACGTAAGCTCTCTTTAAACTTAAAAGCATACAAATTTAATACCCCTTTTAACATTAGTGAGTTTATTAGTGCTTGACATCATAAAGAATCTCATAATAGTGACACAGAGTTCAATAACCTTCACAATAAGTATGACAAGGAAGAATTGGATATTATTGACTATAACTTTGAAGAAAAAGCTGTTGATGAAACAATTGCTTAACTAAAAAAGATAGTTATTAACTTAATTTAGAATTAACTAATGACAGTGTACACTTACACTGTTTTTTTATTTAATTGAGAAAATATTGGGTTGATGGAACAACAAAACCCTGATCGTTTAAAAAAAGATAGGGAACTTATTTATGCAATTGTTACAGCTAAAGGTATCATTAGCCGTTTCTTTTGATCAATCCTTAGTTTTTTAATTACTAACCTTATCTTCTTTTTTGCAGCTTTTGTAGCGCTCTTAATTTATCTGTTAGCAAGTGTTGATAATCAGTTTGCATTTGTTTTTATTGCTGCAATTATCTTCATTATTTTTTACAACATCTTCTTTTTAAGTTACCTGTTGTTTATCTATTTTAAGGGCCAGAAAGCAATTGAAAACAACTGTAAGTACCTGTTAACAATCCTTGATATTAAGAGTGATGAACTGTTACCTTTTTCGCTTTTAGGTAGTTTAAGAAAAGGTTATATGCTAGATGAAATGCTCTTAGAACAGTAAATATTTGCTACAATCATAACGCTTTAGTTTTTAGTTGATACACCAAAATCCGTAGTCAATTTATTAACTAACTAGTGAACTAGATTTTGATGAATAGCGCTGTAAAATATCCTGAGCTGAAGATCAAACTTGAGTCTTATGATAGCACCCTTTTAGATCTCACTATTAAAAAGATAGTTGAGGTTGTAAAGGGTGTGAACATTAAGATTAAAGGTCCTTTACCTTTGCCTACTAAAAAGGAAGTGATCACCATTATCCGCTCTCCCCATGTTGATAAAGCATCCAGAGAGCAGTTTGAAAAAAATACCCACAAGCGCTTAATGATTCTTGTTGATGTTAATCAAGGAGGGATTGATAGTTTAAAAAAGATTAAGATCCCAGTTGGGGTTACACTGCGTTTTTCAAAATAGGTTATGGATGTAAGGGGAATATTTGGTGTTAAAGTAGGGATGAGTCAGATCTTTACTGAGCAAAATGAGTGCTTACCTATCACCATTGTTTATTGTGAAGCTAATCAGGTGGCTGGGATTAAAACGATTGCTAAAGATAATTACAACGCCACTCTATTAAGCTTTCAAACTGTTGATGAAAAACAACTTAACAAACCTAAACAAGGGTTCTTTTCCAAACTTAAACTAGAACCTCATAAATATCTGAGGGAAATCAGAAAGATGCAAGGGTTTGAGTTAGGTAAGAAGATCACCCCCCAGGAGTTGTTTAAGATAGGTGAATATGTTGATGTCACTTCACTCACCAAAGGTAGGGGTTTTACAGGAGCGATTAAAAGGTGAAACTTTAAGATAGGTCCTTTGGGTCATGGGGCGGGTTATCCCCACCGCTTTCAGGGTTCTGTGCAAGCAGGTAGAGGTGGTAGTAGTGCGCAGCGTGTTTTTAAGGGTAAGAAGATGTCTGGGCATTATGGTCATGAACAAGTTACGATCCAAAACCTCTTTATTGTTGGCTTTGATGAAATCAATAAGTTAGTGTTAGTTTCAGGCGCAATTGCTGGTCCTGAGGGTGGGATTGTTTTAATTAAAACTGCAAAAAAGAAAACTGGCAAGATAAAAGATATAAAGTTAGCAGTACAAACTGTTAAAGCCCCACAACTAAAAGCACCAAAAAAGCAGAAAACTAAGGTTGAAACCAACCAGGTTAACCCAAAAATTGAAGAAGAGAAAACTAAGTAATGGCTAAACTTAAAGTAATCCAGTTTGATGGTAGTTTTAAAGGTGAGATCCAACCTGCTAACCACCTCCTTTTAAAAAAAGCAGTGATCCAACCAGTGTTTGATGCTATCTTATTAGAACAAGCAGCATGTAGACAAGGCACTCACTCTACTTTAACTAAGGGTGAAGTTAGTGGTGGGGGTAAAAAACCATATAAACAAAAGCACACTGGTAAAGCTAGACAGGGTTCAATAAGAAACCCCCATTATGTGGGGGGTGGTGTTGTTTTTGGTCCTAAACCCAACCGTAACTACAAACTAAAACTAAACAAAAAGGCTTATCAACTTGCTTTAACTAGTGCCTTTGCACAAAAGCTTAACAACAACCAAGTGATAGTTGCTGAAGCCAAGTTGTTTGAACAAACCAATGCCAAAACTAAAAAGATGCTGACGTTTCTCAAGAATGCCAAACTAACTGAGCAAAAACTCTTGTTTGTGATTGATACTATCTCAAAACCACTGTTGTTGAGTACTAACAACCTAAAGCAGATAGTAGTCAAACAGTTTAATAAAGTATCAGTAAGAGATCTACTTTTAGCTAAAACTATCATCATTGAAAAAGCTGCTTTTACAAAACTGGAGGAACGACTTAAATAGGCTATGGATGTAACCAACATACTCTTAAAACCAGTCTTAACTGAAAAGAGTTATCTCAACCAGATGGGGGAATTGAAAAAATATGTCTTTGCAATTAACCCTAAAGCTACTAAAACCAAAGTAAAACTAGCGTTTGAAATTATCTATGGGGTTAAACCTTTAAAGATTAACACGCTAATTAGAAAACCAGTGACCATTAGAAATGGCACTAAATACCCTGGGTTTAGTAAGCTAGCAAAACTAGCAGTAATCACCTTACCTAAGGGAATGGATATTGCCATTACTGGTGAGAAAACAACCAAGAAAGAAACAAAGGATCAATAATGGCAATTAAAAAGATTATTAGTCGTTCTAACAGTGGGATTCACAACGCCACTGTCATTGACTTTAAAAAACTCCTTACCAATTCCAAACCCGAAAAGTCGCTTTTAGTTACTTTAAAAAAACATGCAGGAAGAAACAACCAGGGCAAGATCACTGTTCGCCACCACGGTGGGAGACATAAACGTAAGTACCGTTTAATTGATTTTAAGCGTTACCACTATGACAATTTAAAAGCAACTGTTAAATCGATTGAATATGATCCTAACCGCAGTTGTTTTATCTCCCTTTTACACTATCAGAATGGGGTTAAAACTTACATCATTAGTCCTGATGGGATTAAGGTTGGTGATCAAGTTTATTCATCTGATCATGCCATTGATATCAAACTAGGTTATTGTATGCCCCTTGCTTTTATCCCTGAAGGAACCCAAGTTCATAACATTGAACTTAACCCTAAGGGTGGGGGTAAGATAGCAAGAAGTGCTGGAAGTTATGCGAGGATCTTGGGTCAAGATGAGACTGGTAAATACATCATTCTCCAGTTAATCTCAGGGGAAACTAGGAAGTTTTTAAAGGAGTGTAGAGCTACAGTTGGTGTTGTCTCTAACTTAGATCATAACCTTGTTGTAATTGGTAAAGCAGGGAGAAGTCGTCATAAGGGAATCAGACCAACGGTTAGAGGTTCAGCAATGAACCCTAATGACCACCCGCATGGGGGTGGGGAAGGGAGAAGCCCAGTTGGCAGAGATGCACCAAGAACCCCTTGGGGCAAACGCCATATGGGTGTGAAAACACGTAACATGAAAAAACATTCAACTAACCTGATTATTAGAAACAGAAAAGGAGAACAATACTAATGTCAAGAAGTAGTAAAAAGGGCGCATTTGTTGATGCTCACCTCTTAAAAAAAGTGATTGAAATGAACAAACAAGCCAAGAAAAAACCAATTAAGACTTGGTCAAGAAGAAGTACTATCTTCCCTGAGTTTGTGGGTAACACCTTCAGTGTGCATAACGGTAAAACCTTTATTAATGTTTATGTTACTGATGATATGGTAGGTCATAAGTTGGGTGAGTTTTCCCCAACTAGAAACTTTAAACAACACACTGCTAACCGTTAGTTATGATTGCTTTTGCTAAACAATACAGAGTTCACATCTCCCCCCAAAAAGCACGGTTAGTGTGCCAGTTAATTGTGGGTAAGAAGATTAATGATGCGCAAAACATCCTTTTAAATACGCCAAAGAAAGCTGCTTACTTTTTAACTAAGTTACTAAATAGTGCGATTAGTAATGCCACTAATAACCACGGGATGAGCGGGGATCTTTTGTATGTATTTGAATGTGTTGCTAACCAAGGACCTAGCATGAAAAGAACAATCGCTAGAGCCAAAGGTTCAGGGAGTGTTTTAACCAAGCGTTCTTCAAACCTAGTTATTAAGTTATCTGATAATCCCAATGAAAGAAAATTACTCTTAACCCAACAAAAGGAACTGGTGAAAAAAAGAACAATGGGTCATAAAAAAGAGAAAGCAAAGCAAAAGCAAAAACAACAATAACTATGGGACAAAAAGTAAATTCAAACGGCTTAAGGTTTGGCATTAATAAGAACTGGATCTCACGGTGAACTGCCAGTTCCAACCAACAAACAGCAACCTGATTAGTACAAGATGAGAAGATCCGTAACCTCTTTTTTATCAACTATCGCAACGCTCAGGTGTCTAATGTTGAGATAGAAAGAACCCAAACGACTGTTGATGTTTATGTCTATGCAGCTCAACCTGCTTTATTGATAGGCAGTGAAAACAAAAACATCCAAAAGATTACCAAAATGATCCAAATCATTGTGGGCAGAAAGATTAAACTTGATCTTACTATCAATGAGATCGGCTCTCCGATGTTATCAAGTAGGATCATTGCCCGTGATATTGCTAATGCGATTGAAAACAGAGTACCACTCCGTTCAGCAATGCGCCAAGCTCTAACCAAGGTTTTAAAAGCAGGTGCTAATGGGATTAAGGTATTGGTATCAGGCAGATTAAATGGGGCGGAAATTGCCCGTGACAAGATGTATATTGAGGGCAATATGCCTCTTTCAACTTTAAGAGCAGATATTGACTATGCCTTTGAAAAAGCAAAAACCACCTATGGCATTATTGGGGTGAAAGTATGGATTAACAGGGGGATGATCTATGCAAAGGGTTTAAACAGAACCCCAGCACACATCCTCCATCCCCAAAAGAAACAGCTAAAAACCCCAACTATCAAAAAAACCAATTCAGTAATAGCAAAACAAAAACTCACTGGTAGTGATATTGAAACTGCTAGTTTAAAAGCACTTACTGATAATAATCAAAACCACGAATAGTTAAGATGTTACAACCAAAAAGAACCAAATACAGAAAACCACATAACGTCAGTTATGAAGGACACACTAAGGGCAATGGTTATGTTGCTTTTGGTGAGTATGGAATTGTTGCTACTAAGGGTAATTGGATCGATGCGAGAGCAATTGAATCAGCGCGGGTTGCTATCTCAAAGTGCTTGGGTAAAACTGGAAAGATGTGAATCAGGATCTTCCCCCACATGTCAAAAACCAAAAAACCCTTAGAAGTGAGGATGGGTTCAGGGAAAGGTAACCCTGAATTTTGGGTTGCTGTTGTTAAAAAGGGGACAGTGATGTTTGAAGTTGCTAACATCCCTGAACAACAGATGATCAAAGCCTTAACAAGAGCAGGCCATAAACTCCCTGTTACCTGAAAACTAATGAAAAGAGAGGAGAACAGTTAATGACAATCGCTAAGGAGCTGAAGCAAAAGAGCAACGAAGAGTTAGTGAAACTAGTAATTAAGCTTAAGGGTGAACTCTTAGAATACCGCTTTAAACTTGCCCATGGTGAACTTGACAAACCCCATCTGATTGCCAAGGTGAGAAAGTTATTAGCAGTTGTACTTACTATTCTCACTGAACGCAAACTCAACTGACAAGTTGAAAAAGATAAGTACAAGTTACTTTCAAGAAAAACCAATGAACTTATTGTTAACAGTTGAAAGCAAAAACTATCAACTAAACCTGAATCCAAACAAGAAACTAAAAAGGCTGAAGTTAAACCTAAGGTTGAATCAAAGCCTGAATCCAAACAAGAAACTAAAAAGGCTGAAGTTAAACCTTTAAAACAAGAAACTAAAAAAGTTGAAGTTAAACCTAAAGTTGAACCAAAACCTTTAAAACAAGAAACTAAAAAGGTTGAAGCTAGGATTGAAACTAAGACTAAAGTTGAATCAAAACCTTTAAAACAAGAAGTTAAAAAGGTTGAAGCTAAAAAATCTGTTTCAAAACCCCAAAAACCAGTTAAAGCCAAAATGATTAAAACAAAGGAGAAAAAACAATAATGAAGCGCAACCAACGTAAGCAGTTAATTGGCACAGTTGTTAGCACCAAAAATGCTAAAACAGCAACTGTCAAAGTAACATCACGCTTTAAACATCCTTTGTATCACAAATCAGTTATTCGCCATAAAAAGTACCATGTCCATAACTTTGGTGAACTTGTTGCTAATGATGGTGATAGGGTACAAATTATTGAAACAAGACCCCTTTCCGCTTTAAAGCGGTGAAGGATTGTCAAAATCATTGAAAGAGCAAAATAGTTTATGGTTAGTTTTATGACAAGATTAAATGTAGCTGATAATACAGGCGCTAAGCAAGTAGGTATTATCAAAGTTTTAGGTGCTACATACAAACGTTATGCATTCCTTGGTGATGTTGTTGTTGTATCAGTTAAAGATGCAATCCCTAATGGCATGGTTAAAAAGGGTCAAGTGTTAAGAGCAGTCATTGTTAGAACCAAAAAGGGACAACAACGCCAAGATGGTACCCACCTAAAGTTCCATGACAATGCTTGTGTGCTTATCAAAGAAGATAAATCCCCAAGGGGAACAAGAATCTTTGGACCAGTTGCTAGAGAGTTGAGAGAAAAAGGTTACAACAAGATTTTAAGCTTGGCGGTGGAGGTTGTTTAATGCAAAGGATTAGAAAAGGTGATAAGGTAGTTGTGATCACTGGTAAAAACAAGGGTGGTAGTGGGATAGTGCTTAAGGTATTAACCAAGCAAAACAAAGCGATTGTTGAGGGGATCAATAAGGTTACTGTTCACAAAAAAGAACAAGTCAACAAGCGCAGCAAACAAACAAACCCAACTACTAAAGAAGCCCCTTTACCATTAAATAAACTTGCTTTATTTGATCAGAAGGCCAAACAGCAAACAATTGGCAAGATCAAATACCAAATTGATCCTAAAACCAAACAAAAAACAAGAGTCTTTAAGAAGACTAATAATGCCATTTAACTGTTATGAATAACCTTGAAAAAACCTATAAAACTGAGTTAGTTAATCAACTCCAACAACAGTTGGGCTTTTCTTCCATTATGCAAGTCCCTAAGTTAACAAAAATCGTTGTTAACATGGGAGTTGGGGATGCAATTAGAGACAACAAGTTCCTTGAATCAGCACTAAATGAACTGCACCTGATTACTGGTCAAAAACCCGTTGCTACTAAAGCTAAGAATGCTATCTCAACTTACAAGTTACGTGCTGGCCAATTAATTGGTTGTAAAGTTACTCTAAGAAATAAAAAGATGTGATCCTTTCTGGAAAAATTAATCTATATTGCTCTGCCCAGAGTAAGGGACTTTCGCGGTTTATCACTGCGCTCTTTTGATGGGAAAGGTAACTATACGATTGGCATTAAAGAACAGATTATCTTCCCTGAAATTGTCTATGATGATATCAAAAGAATTAGGGGTTTTGACATCACTATTGTCACTTCCACCAACAAAGATAGTGAAGCACTTGCTTTACTGAGAGCACTAAAGATGCCGTTTGTAAAAGAATAGATATGGCTAAAAAATCATTAAAAGTAAAACAATCCCGTCCCAATAAGTTTAGTGTACGCGACTACACCAGGTGTTTAAGGTGTGGGCGTGCTAGAGCAGTGTTAAGCCACTTTGGTGTGTGTAGGTTGTGTTTCCGTGAACTTGCTTATGCAGGAGCAATCCCAGGAGTTAAAAAAGCATCATGATAATCAATAAAGTTCCCAAAGCCCATTTTGATCCAGTTTCTGATCTTTTCACTAAGATCAACAATGCTAGAAAAGCTAAGCTTTTAACTGTTACCACCATCGCTTCTAAGTTAAAGATAGCTATCTTAGAGATTTTGATTAAAGAGGGCTATTTAGCTAACTATCAGGTGTTGGAAAATAAAACTAAAACCAAAAAACTAGTTAGTTTCACATTAAAATACACCCAAAGAAGGATATGTTCTATTAATGGGGTGAAACAGATCTCAAAACCAGGATTAAGAATCTATCGTTCCTTTGAAAAACTTCCCCTTGTTTTAAATGGTCTTGGTATTGCAATTATCTCCACTAGTGATGGAGTGATGACTGATAAAGTAGCAAGGTTAAAGAAGATTGGTGGGGAGATTTTAGCTTACGTTTGGTAAAAAATTATGTCAAAAATAGGAAATAGATCAATCAAAATTGATCCTAGTAAAGTGAGTTTAATGCAAACAACAACACTGCTTACTATTAAAGGACCATTAGGGGAAAACACCATTAAACTACCCAAAAACTTACCCTTAAAGTTTGTTGTTGAAAATGACACTATTAAAGTAACTAATAACAACAACTTAAAACAAACTAAGATCTTACACGGTACTTTCAATGCGTTAGTTAACAACGCAGTTATTGGGGTTACCAAGGGTTTTGAAAAGAAACTCATCCTAGTTGGGGTTGGTTATCGTGCTAATGTGGAAGGGCAATTTCTCAACTTACAATTGGGCTATTCCCATCCTATTAAGGAGTTGATCCCAAACCAACTTACTGTTAAAGTAGAGAAGAACACTGAAATCACCATTAGTGGAATAAAAAAAGAGTTAGTAGGTCAGTTTGCCACTGAAATCAGAAAGTGAAGAAAACCTGAGCCTTATAAGGGTAAAGGGGTACTTTACTTTAACGAAGTAATTGTTAGAAAACAAGGTAAAACTGCAGAGGGCAAGAAATAAGATGACAAGAAACGATAAAAGAAGGATTAGACACAAACGGATTGTCAAAAAGATTAGGTTAACTAACCTTAACAACAGGGTTGTACTAATTGTTATCAAGAGTTTAAAAAACATCTCGGTTCAAGCTTGGGACTTTAGTAAGAACGTTGTTTTAACATCAAGTTCCTCACTTCAACTAAAATTAAAAAATGGCAACAAGGAGAATGCTAAACTAGTGGGAATGGATATTGCAACCAAACTCATCAAACTAAACCAAAAGGATGTGGTTTTTGATACTGGGGGTAGTAAGTACCATGGTAGGATTGCTGCTTTAGCAGAAGGAGCGCGAGCTAAGGGTTTAAATTTTTAAAGCTATGAATGATCAAAAAACTACTAACACTGGCTTGTTAACTTCCACTCTTAAAACCAAGCCCAAACACAACCTTAAACCTTCCAGTGAAGCCATTAAAAAAGCAGTGTCCAAAAAGGAAGGTCATTACAAAAACAAGCGCTTTCAAAAACATAACTTTAATAACAAAAGTGAGTTTGAAGAGAGGATTGTCAAACTCAAACGGATCTCCAAAACCACAAAAGGTGGGAGAAACATGCGCTTTAGTGTCCTTGTTGTTGTTGGTAACAAAAAGGGCAAGGTTGGTTATGGGATTGCTAAGGCATTGGAAGTACCACTTGCCATTAAAAAAGCGATTAAAAAAGCCCATAACTCCATTCATACAGTAGAGATCCATAAGGGTTCAATCTACCACGAAGTGATTGGTAGAAAAGGTGCATCTAAGGTGTTGTTAAAACCTGCACCTTTAGGAACTGGGATCATTGCTGGGGGAGCGATCCGTGCAATTGTAGAGTTAGCTGGTTTTAGTGATATCTATACCAAGAACTTGGGAAGAAACACCCCCATTAACATGATCCATGCCACTATGGATGGGATCTTAAAGCAACTCTCACCCAAAAAAGTGGCATTATTAAGAAATAAACCAATTAGTGATCTATAAAAACAATGGAACTACACCAATTAAAAAGTGTCTCTAAAAGCCGTAACCACAAGTCCAAAGTGGTAGGTAGGGGCCATGGCTCGGGATTAGGTAAAACATCATCACGTGGTCAAAAGGGACAAAAAGCAAGAAAATCAGGTTTAACTAGGTTAGGTTTTGAAGGGGGACAAACACCCCTTTACCGCCGGTTGCCTAAGTATGGGGTTGCTAACAAAGGGATCTTAAAAAAAAGGTGGGTTGTTTTAAATTTGAACAAAGTTGCTAAACTCAATCTCAAAACAGTTACTAGAGCAACTTTGATTGAAAAAAAGGTAATTAGTAAAAAAAATAACCTCCCTTTGAAGTTAATTGGGAACACAAAACTCACTACTCCCATCCACTTTGAAGTGCAAAAAATCTCCAAAAATGCTTTAAATGCAGTGCAAACTAGCAAAGGTAGTGTGAAAATTATCACCTAATGCAAACTGTTTCTTCACCCAAACAAAAACTTAACTTTGGTCAAAGGTTACTAACTCTATTACAGAACCGTGACTTTATGGTGTCGCTGGTTTTAACAGTGGTACTTTTAATCTTGTTTAGGGTGTTAGCAATTATCCCCTTACCAGGGATTAGGATTAATGAGAGTGTCTTGGATAGAAATTCCAATGACTTTTTTTCACTTTTTAACTTACTTGGGGGTGGGGGATTAAACCAGCTATCGTTGTTTGCAGTTGGGATCAGTCCTTATATCTCAGCCCAAATCATCATGCAACTGCTTTCAACTGATCTAATTCCTCCACTTTCAAAGCTAGTTAACAGTGGGGAAGTGGGGCGAAGAAAGATTGAGATGATCACAAGAATTATCACCTTACCCTTTGCTTTAGTGCAAGCATTTGCTGTGATCCAAATTGCTACTAATGCAGGCACTGGTTCAAGTCCGATTAGTTTAGCTAATAGTGGCAGTGAGTTTATTGCTTTTTATATTATTGCTATGACTGCAGGGACTTATATGGCAGTGTTTTTGGGTGATACTATCTCCAAAAAAGGGGTTGGTAATGGGATTACTTTGTTAATTCTCTCAGGGATTTTATCCCAACTCCCCCAGGGCTTTATTGCTGCTTACAATGTTTTGAGTGGGATAGTAATTACTCTAACCCCACAGTTAACTGCAGCAATTAGCTTCTTTATCTATTTCTTAGCATTCTTAGTTTTACTGTTTGCCACTACCTTTATCACCCAAGCGACCAGAAAGATTCCCATCCAACAATCAGGACAAGGGTTGGTTAGTGAAGTCAAAACCTTACCTTATTTGCCTATTAAGGTGAATGCTGCTGGGGTGATCCCTGTCATCTTTGCATCCAGTATTATGTCTATCCCTGTGACCATTGCCCAGTTTCAACCCCAAACTGAGTCACGGTGGTTTGTGGAGGATTACCTATCACTTTCAACACCCGTAGGGATCTTTTTATATGCAGTTTTGGTTATCCTTTTTTCCTTTTTTTACAGTTACATCCAGATTAACCCAGAACGGTTAGCTAAGAACTTTGAAAAATCTGGCAGATTTATCCCAGGGATTCGACCGGGCAATGATACAGAGAAACACATTGCGCGGGTGTTAATAAGGATTAACTTTATAGGTGCTCCTTTTTTAACTGTTATTGCTATTATCCCTTACATTGTTTCTTATTTCATTAGGTTACCTAACTCCTTGAGTTTAGGGGGGACGGGGATTATTATTATTGTTACTGCTGTAGTTGAATTTATCAGTGCACTGCGTTCAGCTGCTACTGCTACTAACTACCAACAACTAAGGAGAAACTTAGCAATTGAAGTGCAACAAACAGCTAAACAAGATAGTCTAGAGCAGCTTCAAAAAGAAGCACCAGGGATTGGTAACCTATGGTAGCACAGTTTAATAAGTTCATTATCTTAGGACCCCCAGGGGCAGGAAAAGGTACAGTTTGTAAACTGCTTAGCAAAACAACTAAGTTAGTCCATATTGCTAGTGGTGATCTGTTTAGAGAAGCCATTAAAAACCAGAGTGTTATTGGTAGAAAGATTGCAGCAATTATCAGTCAGGGTGGTTATGTTGATGATGCCACTACTAACCAGCTTGTTTATGAATATATCACTACCAATCCATTACCAAATGGTTTTATCTTAGATGGTTATCCAAGAACAGAGAACCAGCTTGATTTTCTAAATATTAAACTAACCATTGACATGGTCTTTGAACTAGTTGTTAGTGATCTGAATAAACTGATTACACGGATTGATAACAGGGTTATTTGTAACAACTGTAACAGTGTTTATAACTTGCTTTTTCAAAAACCACTAGTTGAAAATAGTTGTGATCAGTGTTCAGCTAAACTAGTGAAAAGGAGTGATGATAACAAAGCAGTGGTCAAAGCAAGAATGGAGTTATATCAACAAACAATTCAACCAATCCACACTTACTTTTTCAACAAACAACTTTTAGTACAAATTGATTGCTTTTTACCACTAGAAGAACAACTCAAGACAATCAAACAATTTATTAGATAAAGATGATCTATCTCAAATCTGCAAATGAAGTTGCAGGGATTAAAAAAGCATGTGCAATCTTCAAAGCAGTTAAGGCATATTTTACAATTGAAAAGTTACTTGGCAAAAAGTTGGTTACCATTGATCGTTTAATCAAACAATTCATTGAACAAAAACAAGCTAAATGTGCGTTTCATGGTTATCTAGGTTTCCCTGGTTTTAACTGTCTATCGTTAAACCAAACGGTTATCCATGGAGTTGCCGATCAAACTGTTTTTAAAGATAGTGATAAACTAACGCTTGACATTGGGATAGACTATCATGGTTATCTTTGTGATGCAGCTTTCACTTTACTTGGTAATAAAGCTGATCCAAAGGCAGTAAAACTGTTAAATGATGTTGAACAAGCATTTAGTAAGGTAATTGAACCTGAGCTATTTGTTAACAATCCGATTGGTAATTTATCCAATGCGATCCAAACTTACTTTGAAAACAAGGGCTATTTTCTTGTCAAAGAGTTTGGGGGTCATGGTTGTGGGATTAAGATCCATGAAGATCCTTTAATCTTAAACTGGGGAGAGAAAAACCAGGGCGTTAGGTTACAAGAGGGGATGGTAATCTGTATTGAACCGATGGTTATGACTGATAGTAGTGAGATAACAATGGCAGCTAACAACTGGAATGTACTAACTTTAAAGAGTAAGTTTAACTGTCATGTGGAACAGATGTATCACATCACAAACAACGGCTTTGAATGTTTAACTAACTAATGAAAAACGATAAACTCTTTCTAACAGGTAAGATACTGGAAATTATCCATGGTGATAAGTACCGGGTGATGCTTGAAAACAATGTTGAGGTTGATGCACATCTAGCAGGTAAAATGAAGATGAAAAGAACCAAGATTCTCCCTGGGGATGTTGTTGAGGTGGAATTTTCTCCCTATGATTTGAAACTAGGTAGGATAACCCAAAGAAAATAATTAAAATATTATGAAGGTTAGAGCAAGCGTAAAACCAATTTGTAAAGATTGTAAGATCATCAAACGTCACCGCATCTTAAGGGTGATCTGCAAAACCAAAAAACACAAGCAAAGGCAAGGATAATGGCACGAATCTTAGGGATTGATATCCCCAACCAAAAACGGATCGAGATAGCTTTAACATACATCTTTGGGATTGGTTTGTCAAGTGCAAAAACAATCTTAAAAAAAGCAAAGATTAACCCTGATAAACGCGTTAAAGATCTGAGTGAAGAGGAACTTGTTGCGATTAGAAACGCAGCAAGCGGTTACAAGATTGAGGGTGATTTGAGAAGAGAGATTGCTTTAAACATCAAACACCTAACAGAGATCGGTTCTTGAAAAGGGATTAGACACAGAAAAAACCTGCCAGTAAGAGGACAACGCACTAGAACCAACGCAAGAACCAGAAAAGGCCCTAGAAAAACAGTGGCTAACAAGAAAATTGAAAGTAAGTAATGGCTAAGAAAAAAAAGATTAATGTTCCCAGTGGTTTGATCCATGTCTCCTGTTCACCTAACAATACCATAGTATCAGCCACTGATCCCAGTGGTAATGTCTTGTGCTGAGCGAGCAGTGGTACAGTAGGATTCAAAGGTTTTAGAAAGAAAACCCCTTACTCAGCAGGGGTAGCAGCTGATAAGGTGGCTAAAACTGTGAAAGAGATGGGAATGGGGAGTGTTAAGATGTATCTGAAGGGAACAGGTAGAGGAAAAGACACCACGATTAGAAGCTTTGCTAATGCTGGGATTACGATCACAGAAATCAATGAAAAAACCCCTATTCCCCACAATGGCTGCAAGCCTCCTAAGCGTCCGCGCTAATCAAAACAACAACTTATGGAAAAATTTTTAAAGTACGAAATTAAGGTTAACAACAACCAACCAACCAACACTAACCCTAACTATGGGATCTTTGAAGTAGCACCGTTAGAATCAGGATTTGGGATTACCATTGGTAATGCGATGCGCCGAGTGTTACTTAGTTGTATCCCAGGCGCTAGTGTGTTTGCCATTGCCATTAGTGGGGTAAAACAAGAGTTTAGTAATGTGGAGGGTGTGTTGGAAGATGTGACTGAAATGGTGTTAAACTTCAAGCAACTAGTGGTGAGAATCTCTGATCTTTTGTTTGAAGATGGGGAGATGATCGAACCACCCTTAGAAAGGTGACCAGTTTTAAAAGTTACTGCTGAAAAAAAGGGTGCAGTATATGCAAAGGATCTTGAGTGTCCAGCTGGTTTTGAAGTGATTAATAAGGACCTTTATCTCTTCTCTTTACAAAAGGACATGAAACTAACAGTCAGTGTTTATGTTAAACAGGGTAGGGGCTTTACTAGCTTTCTTGAAAACAGAGAATTGATCAATTCGCTTGGCATTATTGCTACAGATGCTAACTTTTCCCCGGTTTTACACTGTGGTTATGAAGTTCAAGAGGTGAAAACTTCCAAACAAAAGTTAACTGACCATCTCACCTTTAAGATTGCTACTAACGGTGCAATTAAAGCAGTGGATGCGTTTGCTATGGCAGCAAAGATCCTAATTGAACACTTAAACCCAATTGTAAGTGTCAATGAGTCAATTAAGAATTTAACAATTATCCAAGAGAAAGCAGAGGAAAGAAAGGTGAAATCATTTGCCAAGCAAATTGAAGAACTTGACTTTACTGTTAGAACCTTTAACTGTTTGAAAAGAAGTGGGATCCACACACTCCAAGAGTTACTATCAAAGTCATTAACTGACATTAGAGAGATTAGAAACCTAGGTAAGAAATCAGAACGGGAGATTATCAAAAAGGTGCAAGAGTTAGGTTTAAAATTCCGTTCTTAATAAAATAGAGCTATGTCATACATTAATAAAGAGGGGAAAACCACAGCTTGAAGAGTGATGACAGTGCGTCAGCAAGTGAGTGCAGTGTTAAGTTATGGAAAGATTCAAACCACTTTAAAAAAAGCTAAGAACACCCAAAAAAGGTTAGAGAAGATTATTACCATTGCTAAAGTTGATAACTTTAACAACCGCAGGGCTGTTAAAAAGTGGTTATTAAATACCAATTCATTAGATGTAGATCAACTCACAAACCACCTTTTTAAAAAAGTAGCACCACGTTTTTTAAAGCGTAATGGTGGTTATAGTAGAGTGTTAAAGTTGGGAGTTAGAAGGGGTGATAGTACTGAAATGGCGATCTTACAGCTGATAGATGCTACCAACTAAACAAGCTGCTTGTAGTTTTATTAATGTTGCTTTTTCCTATAATGAACTGCCATTAATTAGGGAACTATCTTTTAGTGTTTATGAGGGGGAATATGTTTGTATTGTTGGTCATAATGGCAGTGGTAAATCAACCATTTCCAAACTGTTAACAGGGTTATTAAAGCCCCAGGCAGGTGAGATTAAGATCTTTGGTAAAACAGTTGATTTTGATAATGTTAGTTACTTGAGAAATAACATTGGGATCATCTTTCAAAACCCTGATAACCAGTTTATTGGGATCACTGTTGAAGATGACATTGCCTTTGGGCTTGAAAACAAGTGTTTTTCAAGACAGAAGATAAAAGCCATTATTGATGAAGTTACCCTACAAACCCAAACTGATGGGTTTATTAAACAAGAACCCCATAACCTATCAGGGGGACAAAAACAACGGGTAGCAATTGCATCTGTTTTAGCACTAAATCCTGCTATTATCATCTTTGATGAATCAACTGCGATGTTAGATCCTAAAGCTAAAAAAACGATTAAGCAGTTTATGGTTAAACTAGCCAAACAGGGCAAGTGTGTGATCTCAATTACCCATGATATGGAAGAAGTTACTAAAGCTGATAAGGTGTTAGTAATGAATGAGGGCAAACTGATCAAACAAGGTAAACCTGTTGAAGTTTTCACTAGTGAACAAGAGTTACAAAAAATCCGTTTAGACATCCCTTTTTCACTCAGTCTTTCAACCAAGATAAGAGGGATCACTAGTACAATTGATTACCAAACCCTGATTAAATCAATTGCCAAGCTGTGAAAAAAAAGATAGTCCCAATTAACCCTTTAAAAGCAGATGAGATTTTAGCAGTTAGTCACTTATCATGTGTTTTTAACAGTAAAACTAACAATCCCATTAAGGTGATTGATGATTTTTCCTATACCTTTCAAAAGAACCAAATTTACTGTATTATTGGTGATAGTGGCAGTGGTAAATCAACCCTTGTTAACCACTTCAATGGGTTGATAAAACCCAACCAAGGTGATATTTGGGTTAAAGATATCTATATTGGTGCTAAACAACGCAAGATTAAGAACTTTAAAAAACTGCGAAAAACTATCTCAATTGTTTTCCAGTTTCCTGAGTACCAATTGTTTAAAGATACCGTGGAAAAAGACATTATGTTTGGTCCAGTAGCATTAGGTCAATCCAAGTATGATGCGCGCCAAAAAGCGGCTTATTATCTGGAGATGATGGGGTTAAAATACCCTTTTTTAGAACGTAATCCCTTTGAATTGAGTGGGGGGCAGAAAAGAAGGGTAGCGATTGCTGGTATACTTGCAATTGAACCAGAAATTCTAATCTTTGATGAACCAACTGCTGGGCTTGATCCTGAAGGGGAAAGGGAGATGATGCAGTTAATTAAAACTGCCAAACAACAACAAAGAACGGTATTTATGATCACCCACCAGATGGAAAATGTCCTTGAGGTGGCTGATGTGGTTTTGGTTTTAGCTAAGGGTAAACTAGTAAAAGCTGCTAGTCCATATGAAGTGTTTATGGACCAAACTTTCCTTGAAAAAACAACGATTGTTCTCCCCCCTGTGATCCAAGTGATCAAAGATCTAATTGCGATTAATGCTCACTTTAATAAGTTAATTGAGTTGCAACCAAAGAACCTAGAACAGCTTGCATCAGCAATTAACAAGACTATAGCAAACCATGGATAACTTTATTAATGGCTATATCCCAAGAAACAGCTTTGTTCACAAGCTGCATCCAACTACTAAACTAGTAATCTTTTTACTGTTAGTTATCTTGGTATTTGTACCAATTGGCTTTGTTTTTCAAAGTGTTATCTTTCTTTTTGTTACCTTTGTTTTTTTTATTGCTAAACTCCCGGGGCGGTTTTACAGTTCAGCAATTAAGTCAATTACGCTGTTATTTCTCTTGTTGTTATTTGTAAACTGGTTTACCTTTCGTGATCCAGGGTTTTATCTTACTAGTGATCAACTTAACAGTTTACCAGCCATTGATAACAGCAAGTTTAGCTTTTGAAACATTAGTTTGTTTAACTATCAAGATAATGTTTTTTCCCAGGTTTTTGCTTTTAACAGGGGTAATTTAACCAACTTAAATCAACTTGATTTTTTCTATAAAGCTAACAATGCTGATAGTTACACCAAAGTAAAGGGCATTGATAGTTTAGCAAGTATGCTAGCAAACAATGGCAATGGTTTAAGCAAAGACAAAATTCTGAGTGCTTTTTTAGATCACAATTTAAACCTTTATTTAGCGAGAAGTTGGGGGGCAAATTTTGCTGGGTTTGTTGTTGATTTTAACCCAACAACCCAACTCTTTAAACTCACCCCTTTTCTAGCAAATGCTAGTTATGTTTTAACGTTAAGAGCAGTTATCTTAGCATTCTATGTCACCCAAAAGATCCTAATTATGATCTTATTTGCAACTGTACTCACTTCCACTTCAAGTTCAGTTGAACTAGCATATGGGATTGAAAGGTTATTATGACCTTTAAAACTCATTAAAATACCTGTTAATGTCTTTGCAATGACCATTGCCATTGCCATTAGGTTTGTCCCTTCCTTGTTACTAGAATCACAACGGATCTTAAATGCCCAAGCCTCCAGGGGTTTAGACTTTCGAAATGGGGGATTTTTAGTGAAGATGCGTTCACTCTCTTCGTTAGTAGTGCCAATGGTTTCCATTGCCTTTCGCAATGCCTCTGAACTTGCTAGTGCAATGGAAGCAAGGGGTTATCACCCTGCAAAGAAGCGCAGTAGTTATAGACAATACAAAATCACTTGGATTGATATTTTAGCGTTATTTTTGGTTTTTGCTTGGTTTGTTGTGATTATCTTTTTAACTATTAGAGGAGCGGTCTTTTTGGATCTAGGTACACCAGAATGGTTATTAACAGGAAAGATTAATGAACAGGTAATCAGGGATCTGAAGGTAAGTGGCTAGGTACTTGGGGATTGTTAGTTATGATGGCAGTTACTTTAAAGGGTGAGCGATTCAACCAAACCTAGCTACTATCCAAGGTTTATTGGAGCAAAGTTTTTCATTAATCATTGGCAGAAAGATAAAGGTAATTGGTTCAGGTAGAACTGATAAAGGGGTACATGCCATCAACCAAACCTTTCATGTTGATATTAATGGTGAAATTAATCTCAATTTGTTAATTAGAAAAATTAACCAGTTGATTAAGCCCCACTGTATAGTTAAAACCTTGGTATTGGTTAACGATAGCTTTCATGCGCGGTTTCAAGTTAAAACCAAGGTGTATGAATATCTGATTAACTGTGGGAATTTAAATCCGTTGCAATTTAACTATGTTTGGCAGTTAAACCAGCAATTGGATCTTGAAAAACTCAAAGCTGATGCCACTTTATTTTTAGGTAAGAAAAACTTTCTTAGCTTCAGTAGTTCGATTCACACTGATTCAATTCGCACAATTAGTAAAATTACCATACAAAAAGAAACTAACCAACTAGTTAGACTAACTTTTTTTGGCAGTGGTTTTCTCAGGAGTCAAGTGAGGATGATAGTTGCTTGTTTAGTGAATTTAAACACTAATAAAATGGCACTTGAAACAGTTGCAAAATTGTTTGAACACCCCAAGAAAGGGAGTTGTGTTGTTAAAGCCCCTAGTTGTGGTTTGTATCTGAAAACAGTGGTATATGAAAAATAGTTACAAGTGGGATCTATCAGTTTTATTAAACAACCAAAGCTTACAAGCAAATTTTTTAAAAATTCAAACAGTTAGTGAAGCGTTAATTAAAGCTTATAACAACGGGTTGTGTTTTACAAATAAAACTAGCTTTGAACAGTTTTTAGCAATCGATGATAAGTTCACTGAACTTGAAAATCGTTACACTAACTACCTTTATAACAAGCAGAATGAAAATAACTTGGATAAGGAGGTTAATGATGCAATTTTTGCATACCAGAGTTTTAAAAATAACCATAACCTTGCTTTCAGTACACTGCAACAGGAGTTATATAACCATGAAAAACTCATTAAGGATTATTTAACTGATCCAAAGCTAGCGGTTTACAAGCGCAACTTAATGTTAGTTTTTCGCGATAAACCCCACCAACTATCTAGTCAAACCCAGAGTTTATTGAGTCAAATTAACCCTTGTTTTAACCAAGCAGAACGGATTTTTAACATCCTTTCAACTGCTGATTTAAACTTGCAACCTGTTGTTTATCAAAACAAAAAATATCCGATTAACAGTGTGAGTGATTATCAGTCCTTACTTGAAAACACTAACAGGGGGATTAGAAAAGCTTGTTATGAGAAGTGGATTGAAATTTATTGAACTAATAGAAACAGCTTAAGTTTAAGTTTGGTGGAAAATTACATCCAACTAGAGAACTTCGCTAAACTAAAGAACCATCCTAGTTACATTGCCCAAACTGCTTTTAATGATGAGATTGAAGTTGGTTTTATTGATTTTGTTTACCAACAAGTAGCTCAGTTTGCCAAAACCTTTCAAGCATTTATTCGCTTAAAAAAACAGATTTATAAACATGTTTTAAAAGTCAATAAAGTTGAACCATATGATCTTACCCTAACACTTTTTAAAACTAAAAAATCATACACGATTGAACAAGCTAAACAAGATGCACTAAAAGTTTTAGATCTACTTGGTGACAACTACATCAAGATAGTTAAAAAGGCTTTTAATGAAAACTGGATTGATTGACTAGCAGATAAAAACAAGTACACAGGGGCATATTCAATCTCCAATGTTAAGGGCTTAGAGCACTTTTTTATCTTAATGAACTTTGATAAAACCAAATCATCACTAAATACGTTGGTACATGAACTTGGTCATTCAGTTCACTCTTGGTATGCATCACAACACCAATCCCAAAACATCGATCCTACTATCTTTTATGCTGAGATTGCTTCTATTGCCAATGAACTGTTGTTGTGTTATTATGAGCTGCAACTTTATAAAAATAACCACAAGCAGTTAATTGCTAGTTTATTGAGTCAAATCAACCATTTTTTTGGCGCTACTACAAGACAAATAATGTTTTCACAATTTGAAAAAGATACGCTTTATTTAATCAGAGTTAACCAGAAACCTGACTTTAAAACTTTGATTAAAATTTATGCAAATACTGCGGTTAAATACCAAGGTTTTAAACCTGAAGTAGTTGCTAATAAACTAAAAAAGACCCAGTATCAAAAATCATTGTCACACATCATTGCTATCCCCCATTTTTATGCAGGTAACTTCTATGTTTACAAGTATGCCATTGGCCAAGTTGCAGGTATTTTAGTAGCTAAAAAAATTAATAGTGGTGATAAAAAGATGAAAGATAATTACTTTAAATTCCTCAGTTCAGGTTCTAGTTTAGCGCCACTTGAAACCATTAAACTCTTAGGGATTGACCTTACTTCACCCCAACCCTGACAAGAAGCACATAACGAAGTAAAGCGTTGGCTTAAAATTGTGAAACAAAGCTTTAAAAAACTCCAAAAATAAGTGCACCATTTTAACCGCGCTAAAAAGGCCAAGAATAACGAGTTTTTTACTTTAATTGATGAGATTGAAAACGAAGTAATTAACTACCAAAAGCAGTTTGCAAATAAAACCATTTTTTGTAACTGTAATGATGGTAAAAATTCCCATTTTTTTCAGTTTTTTCAAACTAACTTTAACCAGTTACAACTAAAAAAACTCATTGGGTTTAGTTTTAATAATCTCTCACAAGCTGACAAGTTCACTTTTGATGGAAATAAAGTAACTAAAACCAAATTAAAGGGTAATGGTGATTTTAGTTCTGATGAATCGATTGAAGTGTTAAAACAAGCAGATATAGTTGTAACAAATCCACCCTTTAGTTTGTTTCAAAGTTTCATTGATCTGTTAATACAACACAACAAGCAGTTTCTGGTTTTAGGGTTAAATGCAGCAGTTAGCTATAACCATATTTTTACCTACTTTAAAACTAACAAGTTGTGGTTTGGCTATACCGTTAATAAAACAATGAGTTTTTCAGTTAACAGTGACTATCAACTTTATAACCCCAAAACTAGTAACTTTTTTACAAAAAATGGCAAGTGTTTCCAAAAGATAGCAGGTATCTCTTGGTTTACTAATTTAGGAAAACCACATTATAACCCCTTTTTAAATACCAACTGTTTTTATAAAAACAACGAAAAAAACTATCCCAAGTTTGATTGGTATGATGCTATTTATGTCAACAAGATTAAAAACATCCCTATGGATTGAAATGGATTGATGGGAGTTCCTTTAACCTTTTTAAACTGTTACAACCCCAAGCAGTTTGAATTAGTTGATTGTCTTGCTAACCCTTATGCTACCTTAGATACATTAAAAACAAATGCCTTTGTGAAATTAAATCAGGGTGATGTGAGAAATGTTAATGGTAAAAGAAGGTATGTAAGGGTAATAATTAAAAAACAACAAATTTAGTTTTTTCAACATTTAACAACTCTGTTTTTACAAAAGTTAGCTTAATTTTGCTAAATTGTTTTTTGATAGCACACTGCTGTCAACGAACCATGTTGATAAATGAAATTCAAACTATTTTTTTTATCAAGCAGTGTGTTGGGTCCAATTGCCCTATTTACAACTGCTTGTAGTGCTGTTTATAGGTTTGATCAAGTTGATGATGGCAAGATTAAACTAGCAACTGTAACTTCAGCTTCCGCTAGTGGCTCGCTTACTACTATCATCAGTAAATATAATTCACAAAAAGATCCTAATGATTATCCAGTGGAACTGGTTTCACTTGATAGTAGGGGCAGTTATTCTAATGGCAAAAAGGATCTGCAAGCTAAACTGCTAGCTAAGGATAAAAATAACTTTTATAACCTTACTTTTAACTATAGTGATGTAGTTTCAATCCTCTCAAGAAGCCAGATGGAGTTGAGCTTTGATACGGTTGATACTAGTAATTTTGATCCTAGTTTTCTTAGTTTTAACAATAATATTTCCAATGTTAATCCAAATAGCATCTATGCTTTACCTGCTACTGTATCAGGTGAAGTTTTAGTTTTAAATGGACCGGTGTTACATTACATTTTAAGTAGTGCTAAAAAAGATAGTAACACCACCCTTTCAACCCATTCAGCTAGCAATAATAGCAATAAGGGAACAATGGTTGTTGCTAGTGATAGTGAAACATCAAGTTTATGAACTAAATTAGAAGCTGCAGCAAAAATGAATGCTCAAACTAATGAAACCCAAGTTTTAAAAAGTAATTCATCAGAATCTAACCAAACCCAAGCTAGTGATACAGAGATTAAAAAGATTTGGGGTGATTATCAAGAAGTTGATGGAGGGTTGAAAAATTACACCTTTAAAGCTAGTGTTTTTAACAATTGAAAAGACCTAAATGACTTTGCCACCAGGATTGCAAAATCCTTTACAAAACTGCAAACTACCACTAAAAAAGGGGAGGAAGTACAAGCTGTATTTGGGATTGGTAGTTTGGAAAATGCCTTATATACTGCTTTATTTGCTTCTGGAAAAGCTGATTACAATAACTTTCTTTTTAACATCAAAAACCAGCGAATTAATTTCAGTAACTTTTTTAATAAATCCTCAACTGCATTTCAAAACCTTAAAACTATCTTTAACAGCTTCAAATCCTTAATTGATCAAAACGGTTTAATCTCAAATGCACACTTTAACACCCCAGTTAATGACTATGCTAAGTTTAACCAATTAGCTTTTTACACCTCTTCAACTGCACGCTTTCCCTATTCATTTGCAAGTGATAGTGTAAAGCGTTTAATAGTTAATGACAAGACAATTGAAAACAAAAACAATAAGAGTGTTTTTGAGGTTAATTTAAGTAGTGATAGTGATAACAACAGTAACCTAATTGGTACTGTATCACTGGAAAATAGTAAACAAGTTTCACTCTATGAAAAGCAAGTGGATAGTAATAAACAAATTGGTGTTGATGCTTTGTTAATCAAAGATGAAACTTTAATCAACCATCTTAAGAGTTTAAAATCGCAAGTTAGTGCAAAAAGTGCTAGTGAAACTTCCCAAACAAAACAAAACAAAACCTTTTTAGCATTTACAACTGTGAATGCAGATCAAAAAGCAATCTTTGATGTTGGTAAACTTAATGGCAAAACTGCCAAAATCATTATTAATGCTACTGAAACAACTAATGCTAAGATTAGCACCTTACAAGAAAAAGAGGCAATAGTTCTAAAAGCACCCCAACGCTTTGAGAGCACTGATCCATTTCCTATTGCTTTAGTGCAAGGTCCTAGTTTAATAGGGATCCATGCAAATGAAAGAGAGGATATTGAAACCAAAAAGTTTGTGAATTGGTATCTGAATACTAAAGTCCAATGGGAAGAAAATTCTATTAAAACTCCTGCAGAATATGTAGCTGATAAAGCTTCTTATCTTTTACCTTTTAAAAATAGGCTAAATAATACTAACAGTTACAATGAGTTTGTTAAAACTGCAGTTAGTCAGTTTGCTGATAAAAATGTAACTAAATTTGCAGAACCTGCTGATTTTTTATCCAACAAAGTACGTGATGGTGTTAAGAGTAATTTAAATGCTGCAATTAACAACCACAGCATTGATTTTGATAGTTTTATCAATGATTTAACAGACTATCTTGGTAGTGATGTTAAAAACATCTAATAATTTATTCCCCCAACCTCTATTTTCTGTTACTAGTGCCTAAGGTGGTAGTGGAGTATCACAACCTGAATAACCAAGTAGTCAAAGAGAGTTTGGAAGTGGAATCTTCTTCCTCTTTCAACCCCACCCAAAGGTTGCAAAAAGATAGTCCGGTGAAGGATTCAAACAAAGACAGTGAGAAACTCGAAACAACTGCTTCATCGATGAGTAGTGGGGCTACATCTCCTCGCAAGGCCCTTAAGATAGAGGTGGAGAAAGGCAGTAATGTCAATCAAGGCGAACTAGCAAAAAACGACTTTGCTAAAAAGCCACTGAAACATAAGAACAGTAGTGGGACAGAGGTGAAGTTAGCTGCGAATGGGGAGTTTGCAGGAGACAAGGCCTGAAAACCATTGTTGACTACCGAGCAAATAAAAGATAATAGGGGGATGGGGGCTTTCTCCAACTCCCCCTCCCCTTCAACTTCCGCTTCCTCAACCCCCCTCCCCACTTTTTCTAACATCAATGTTGGGGTTAAATCAATGATCACTCAACATTTAAATCAGCAAAACACCCGGTGGGTGTTTATACCTAACTTTTCACCTGACATCTGAACAGGAGCAGGTTATAGAAAAGCTAATAACAACAATAACGGCATTCCTTTTGAACAGGTGAAACCTAGCAATAGTAGTCAACAGTTTAATCCCAATTCAGATGATAATAAAGTCACTCAAGGTGGTGGCTCCCCAGCCAAAAAAACAACGTATGACAATTTACCAAACTCCATCAGTCCCACCAGTGACTGGATCAACGCATTGACTTTTACTAATAAGAATAACCCGCAGCGCAATCAACTGTTGCTCAGAAGCTTACTAGGAACTATCCCGGTCTTGATCAATAAGAGTGGAGGAAGTGGGAATGAGTTTACCCATACGAGTGAGCAGAAGTGGGATAAAACGAATGAAAAAGATGGGAATTTACCTGGGTTTGGGGAGGTGAATGGTGGTTTTATTATGTTTTTATCAAATCTTTATTTACTTTAATAGTTAAAAAAGTTTTGAATTTTTCTTAGTTTTTTATTTGTTTAATATTTAAGAAAGTCTCAAATTTTTATCAGTTTATTGGTCAAAGAAGTCGCAAATTTTCTTAATTTATTTATTCAATAGTTAAAAAAGCGTTAGGTTTTTCTTAGTTTTTTTATTTGTTTAATATTTAAAAATTTCTTGATTTTTATCCTTAATTTAATTAATAAAACCTTTACCCCTATTATCACAAACCATCCATAACACCAACCTGTTTGTGTTGTTCAAGTCTAGGGATGTAAAAGTTAAGTATGAGTCAAGTGGCAGTAACAACATTAGTTTTGATTCAACTAGTCAAGGTGAAAAACCATCCTATGTGGTCGAGTTTACTAACTCTACCAACATTGGCATCAAGTGAAGCGTGGTGAAAAAGTATCAGTTAGATCTACCAAATGTTACCAATGAGATGAACCAAGTGTTGCAAGAATTGATCCTAGAACAACCCCTTACCAAGTATACCTTAAACAGTAGTTTGGCTAAACAAAAGGGTAAAACCCAAAGGGAGGTGCATCTCTCAAATTCAAATCAGTGACAATCGATGCGTAATCAACATGACCTAAACAACAATCCCAGCCCCAATGCTTCAACTGGATTTAAATTAGACAAAGGCAATGCATATAGAAAACTAAGTGAATCCTGACCAATTTACCAACCAATTGATGGGACCAAGCAGGGCAAAGGGAAGGATAGTAGTGGGTGGAGTTCAACAGAAGCAACAACGGCAAAAAATGATGCGCCCAGTGTTTCTGGAAGTGGAACATCAGACACCGCTTCAAAATTCAAAAGTTACCTCAACACCAAGCAAGCGTTAGAGAGCATCGGCATTTTGTTTGATGGAACAACGGCGAGGAATGTGGTTACCCTCCTTCCTCTACTTTCAACCCAACAAGGTGAAAAGTGGTCAATATCAACAAAATAACACCTACAACAAGTTAATTGAACCGGAAAGTGCAACAAGTGCAGCGAGCAGCATGACCAACTTGTTAAACATGTTGTCTAGTAAAAACATCAAACAGAAGTTGGGGAAGGGGGGAACAGCAATGCAGGGAAGTTTCAGTGTCCAAGACACCTTCAGCTTTGTTGTTCCTTATTCGGGGAATCATACAAATAGTGGAACAACTGGACCCATTAAAACTGCTTATCCGGTGAAAAAAGATCAAAAATCAACTGTCAAGATCAATTCCTTGATCAACGCTACGCCGTTGAATAGTTATGGGGATTTAAATAATCACACCAAGTTAATTTACCCAAATTATTTACTTATTTATTAACCATTGTTACCCAATTTTTCAACCACTTCCCCACTCTATAAATTGTTATTTTTTAACAATTTGAACAATTAAATTGCAAAAAATAACTATATTAATGTAAATTTAGCTAACAAGCTTAACTGGTTGTTTTTGAGATGAAAGGGTTTTTAAAACCAAATTTCTCGCTCGGTGCTTTGTTTTTAACTTTAAGCCCCATAGCCACTGCATGCATTGCTGAAAAACCAGTTAACAACCGCTTTAACTTTAATAGCGAGCAATTAGCTAGGCTAAGAAAAGCAAGGGTTAACCACTGAAGAGATGGGGATACTTTGGAAGTTAGCTTTGCAAATAACCACCAAAAACCGATCCGTATCTATGCCATTGATACCCCTGAAAAAGCAGTTTTATCTATACAACGCAAATCAGAGATAGAACTTAAAGAAGCTAATAAAGCAACTGAGTTTGCCAAAAGCTTAATTCCCATTGGTAGTGAGGTGTGGATCTGACCACTAAATAGCTATAGCTATGATCGTGAAGTAGCTGCAGTGTTTTTCAAAACCAATCCATTGCAACTGCACTTTGAATCGTTTGCAGTTGAAATGGTAGCAAATGGTCATGCTTTACCTATTGCTGGTAATGACTTTGATTTTGTTTTTAGTGATTTGGACCCATTTAATCCCCTAAAAATAGTAGGGATTGAACTAGCTAATGGTTTAAACAATGCTTTTAACAACAGAAAAAACATCTTTAGTTATTTAGAAAACAGTTTTCAATCAATAACAATGGTCTATCAACAACGCGGTGTTGACCAAAGTTGAACAAGGTATTTAGCTCCTAGTAATGATTTTTCCTCTACTAAACTGGGGTTGGGATTAACCATCTATGAATTGAAACTAAACAATGGCTAACAATAAGAGTGCAATTGAGTTGAAAAACATCGTTGTTGATTTTGGTGAATCAGTTGCGATTGACAACATTAACCTTAGTGTTGAAAAACACCAACTAGTTAGCTTACTTGGTCCTAGTGGTTGTGGTAAAACCACTACACTTGCAGTTATTGCAGGACTTATTAAACCAACTAGTGGTCAGGTGTTATTTAATGGTTATGATGTCACCAAAAAACCACCCCAAGAACGTAAACTAGGGCTAGTTTTTCAAAACTATGCACTTTATCCGCACATGAATGTGTTTGAAAACATTGTTTTCCCCCTCTACAGTGATAACTCGTGAAAACAAGCAGTTTTGGAAAAAAACAGTGTTGCAAACCATGAGATTAACTGTTTGTTACTTACTAGCAACGGTGCATCAGTTCAAGAGATTGATCAGCTCAATAAGTTATTTCATGATAGTATTGAAAAACCCAAACAGATCCAATACCAAATTAATGACCTTAATGTTAGTGTTTTTAAAAACTTAAATGAACTAACTGCAAACCTTAAGTTAATACCAAGTAAGCACCAGTTTGCTATTACCAATCTCAACAAACAAACTCTAAAACAGATTAATGAACTGGAAGCTGAGTTTAAAACAAAGTGAAAGTTACAAAAACAAACCCCAATTAAGAGTGGGGTTGAACACAATGCCAAACTCCAAGCAATTAAACAACACTTTAGTTATGAAAAACAACGGTTAAAAAAACACTATTTCAAAACTAAAGTGGAACTAAAACAAACCCTTGTTGAAAACCTTAAGTTAGTTAAAAAAGCGATTAGTGAACAAACTAAGTTAATTAAACAGAGTAGTGATTACACTAAGTTAAAGCAATTAAAACGGTTAATTAAAGTTGAACCTAACCAACTCAAAAAACAATATAAGGTTTTTCTCAATCAGTTAATTAAAAACTATTCACTTAAAACTGATAAGTTAACTGATACTCAACTTAATGAAATTGAACAGATTAAAACCAGAATTGTTTCAATAAAACAGTTTATCAACAAAACTGCACTTGAAGTAGCTAACAAACTAGCGATTACCAAGATTTTAACCAAACGCCCTGATAAGATTTCTGGTGGACAACAACAACGCGTAGCAATTGCTAGAGCAATTGTCAGAAGACCTAAACTATTGTTAATGGATGAACCACTCTCTAACTTAGATGCAAAGCTAAGGGTACAGACAAGACAGTGGATCAGACAGTTTCAACAGGAGTTACAAATTACCACTGTTTTTGTCACCCATGACCAGGAAGAAGCGATGAGTATTAGTGATGTCATTGTTTGTATGTCAACTGGAAAAGTGCAGCAAATCGGCACACCCAGTGAACTTTATTTAAAACCTGCTAATGAGTTTGTTGCGCGCTTTTTAGGCACCCCTGAGATGAACATCATTGAATGTAGTGTCAAAAACAACCAGTTGTTTTGAAACAACCATCTGTTAGTTACTGAGAGTTTTAAGCTTAATGTAGAGAAACTCTTAGTTGGGTTTAGGTATGAACAACTAGTGGTCACTACTAACAAAAGTAGTTTGCAAGCTAAACTAATTAACATTGAAAACTTAGGTAAACACTTAGTTGCTACCATTAGTTTGTTTGATACCACCTTATCAATGCGCTTAGAATTGAATAGCCACTTAAAAGTAGGTGATAGTTTAAATTTCATTATTAAAGCTAACAACCTCCATTTTTTTGATATTGATACAAAACAACGGATTGAGATTTAACAATGTTTAAGTGGTTATTAAAACATCATAATCAACCTCATAGCCTCCAGTTAGGGTTACTAGACCAACCATTACCGTTCTGAAAGCCCTTTTTGTTGTTCCTCCCTGCGCTTTTAACAACAATTTTGTTTACCATTATCCCCTTCTTTTTAAGCTTACAGAAGGGTTTTAGTGCTAACAGTGATCTGTATGATCTCTCCTCCCAATCCTTTAGTTTACGAACCTTTCAGGATCTGTTTAGTGAATCTAACTTTGTGTTGGGCTTACGCAATAGTTTTCTCTATTCACTAATCTCTTTACCCTTTAGCATTATCATTGCTATTGTTATTGCCAGTGCCATAGTATTTGTGTACAAAAAATTGTTAAGAGGGTTTTGACAGACCGTGTTTTTTTTACCCTATGTAACTTCAGGGGTGGCAATCTCGATTGCCTTTGTATATATCTTTGATTCTGCCTCTGGTATTTTAAACACGGTGTTTAATGTCAACACCAAGTGGCTTGATTCAGGTTCACGTGATACATTTAATGCCTTGTGGGCTATCTTAATCTTTGGGGTGTGGAAAAACTTGGCATTTAATGTGTTGATTATCTCAACAGCAATGTTAAGTGTTAATCCCCAACTTTACAAGGTAGCAAGTTTAGATAGTGCCAATCCTGTAAGACAGTTCTTTAAGATTACTCTTCCCTCCATCCGTCCTACTTTAATCTTTCTTACTACCCTTTTAATCTTAGGGGGGATGCAAGTCTTTCCGCTGGCTTTGTTTGAAAACAAACCTGAAGAAGCGGTTGCTAATGGGGGGAATAGTATCTTGCTTTACATCTTTCAACAGATCCAAAGTGGCAATACTAACTTAGCAGGTGCTGCTACTTTAGTGTTGTTTGTGTTGGGAGTTTGTTATGGGTTAGTGTTACGTAATGGCTTTTATCTGATTGAATGGTTGCAGTGAAAAATTAAACAGCTTTATGTTCAAAAACAACTTACGCTTTACTAGTTGAATTAATCAACACAAGTTTTACCAACTTGATCTGAGCTTAAAAACCCGCTCGATCAAACAAATTGTTTTAACGTTGGTTTTCAAAACATTGGTATTGGGGTTTTTTGGGTTAATTGTCATCTTTCCCTTTTATCTGATGGTTGTGGTTAGTTTTGCTAGTGATGAAAGAGCATTAGACACAAGAACCCCAATCCTTTGACCTGATAGTTGAAACTTTGATAACTTTAGTAGGGTGTTAAGTGATGGGAAATATCTCAATGCAATAGTTGTCAATACTTTAGTAACGGTACTTTCAGTGTTACTAACATTGTTTTTTACCATTTGCATGGGTTATAGTTTTTCACTACGGAAGTGAAAATACAAAAAACTGGTGTGGTTTTTCTTTCTTAGTGTGTTAATACTGCCTGAGTCTGCGCTTTTAATTGGTCAGTATCGGATTGTAATAGTTGCTAACTGAAATAACCCCAACAGTCCCTTGATTGTTCTGGGACTCATTATGCCCTTTGTTAGCAGTGTTTTTAGTGGGTTTATGTACCGTACTAGCTTTGAAGCCATTCCATCTCAATTAAAAGAGTCAGCACTCATTGATGGGTGTAATGGCTTTAACTACTTTTTGAAGATTGCTTTACCAATGGTGAAATCTACCAGTTGAACAGTGGGGATTTTAACTGCATTTAGTGCTTGAAATTCCTATTTATGACCATTACTGTTGTTGGGCAACAGGGTGGATTTAAACATTAACTTGTGGGTGTTACAACAAGGGATCTTGGATGCTAACAGTAGTGATGAACAGATCAGAACGCTGTTAAATCTCAAGATGAGTGCAGCGATTCTAGCTATCCTTCCGATGTTTATTATCTACTTTTTGTTCCATAAAAGGATTATGAATGCCATTAAAAACAGAGCCAACACCATTAAGGGTTAATATGCAAAAGTTTAAACAACTGGTTGGTGCAATGCACAGATGGGTAAAACTAGCACTATTAGTAATCATTGTGTTATTAGGGATTATCTTTTGTCTGTTTGCCATCTATGACATTGCGCAAGTGATCATTACCATTATCAATGAAGGGGCACTTTTATAATCTTTGTTATGAAAAAAGGATCAATAACTGAAGCAATTAATGCCATTAAACAATTTGATAAGATTGTTATCTTTCACCATGTGCGCCCTGATGGGGATTGTTTAGGAGCACAACAAGGCTTGTTTCACCTCATTAAAGCTAACTTTAAAAATAAGGAGGTGAAGTGTGTTGGTAATAACAACAACCTGTTTAGCTTTATCAACATGACATTTACCAACCAAATTGATGAGAGCTTTTTAAAAGAAGCACTTGCCATTGTGGTCGATGCTAATTACAAAAACAGGATTGAATTGAGAGAACTGTTAGATAAAAACCTGTTTAAAGCAGTGTTAAGGATTGATCACCATCCCAATGAAGATGATCTAAACACTAGCTTTAACTTTGTTGAAGAAAGCTATGTAGCTTGTTGTGAGCAGATAGTGGAGATGGCCACAGTGGCGAAGTGGACCATACCACCAGTGGCTGCTACTTTACTATATATAGGTATCTATACGGATAGTAATAGATTTCTATATAGTAATACATCATATAGAACACTATACTTAGCAGCAATACTATATAAAGCTAAAGCTGATATAAGGATAGTACATGATCATTTAAACCATACTAGTTTAGCAGATCTTAAGTTTAAAAAGTATGTTTATAACCACTTTAAAACCCAAGGACAAGTGATCTATTTTATCTGTACTAAAAAGATCCAAAAGAGACTAAGAATGACTGCAGATCAATGTGCTAGAGTTAACTTGTTAAGTAACATAGCAGATTACAAGATCTGACTTTTCTTTATTGAACAAGCTAATAATGAGATCAGGATAGAACTGAGGAGTAATGGGATTAATGTCAGAGATATAGCCATTAAGTATGGTGGGGGAGGACATAATAATGCAAGTGGAGCGATCATTACTAACAAAAAACAAATTAGTGATGTTGTTAGTGATTGTGTGAAAAAAATTGTTTATAATTAAGTTTGTATGCACCAACCAAAGAAAAGACTGGCTAAGAAGTCTTGAGCCTTTCTAACCGCTGCACTTACCCTTGGGGTTATAACAGGTGTAGGTGGTTATTTTCTCTTTAACCAAAATAAGCAACGTAGTAGCGTGAGCAACTTTGCTTACCAACCCAAGCAGTTAAGTGTTAAACACCAACAAGCAGTTGATGAAACCTTAACCCCTTGGACTTGAAACAATAACAACTTCTCTTCACTAAAGATTACTGGAGAGAACCCAGGATCATTTGGATTAGTAAGAAGCCAAAATGACAACTTAAATATTTCAAGTGTTACAAAGAATTCTAGTGATGATAATCTCAAGTATCTCAATGCTGTTGAGAAATACCTTGATGGTCAGCAAAACTTTGCAATCAGAAGGTATGATAACAACGGTAGAGCTTTATATGATATTAACTTAGCAAAAATGGAAAACCCCTCAACGGTGCAAAGGGGTTTAAATGGCGAGCCTATCTTTGATCCTTTTAAAGGCTTTGGTTTAACTGGTAATGCCCCTACTGATTGGAATGAGATCAAAGGTAAAGTTCCAGTAGAAGTAGTTCAATCCCCCCATTCCCCCAACCTCTATTTTGTGTTACTAGTGCCTAAGGTGGCATTAGAGTATCACAACCTGAATAACCAAGTAGTCAAAGAGAGTTTGGAAGTGAAAGCAACCCAATCATCCTTCAACCCCACCCAAAGGTTGCAAAAAGATAGTCCAGTGAAGGATTCAAGTAAACAAGGGGAGAAACTCAGTGAAACAACTGCTTCATCCATGAGTAGTGGTATGGCTACATCCACTCGAGCCAAGGCCCTCAAAGTGGAGGTGGAAAGGGGGAGTCAAAGTGATTCACTTTTAAAAAACGACTTTGCTAAAAAGCCACTAAAGCATAAGAACAGTAGTGGGGAGGTGAAGTTAGAGGCAGAGAAGGAGTTTACTGAGGCCTGAAAACCATTGTTGACTACTGATCAAATAGCAAGAGAGAAGGGGATGGGGGCGACGGTGGTTAGTTTCTATGATGCACCCTACAGTGAAAACCATACTGCCTTTGGACTTGTTGATCACATCGATCCTAAAAAGATGGTTGAAAACTACCCACCAAGTTGAAAGACCCCGAAGTGAAACCACCATGGGATCTGGGATTACAACGCAAGAAACCTCTTGTTACAAACAACAGGGTTCTTTAACCCAAGAAGACACCCGGAGTGGTTTGATGAAGGACAAGCTAAGGCAGATAACACTAGCCCTGGCTTTAAGGTAGGGGATACTGATCACAAAAAAGACGGGTTTAAAAAAAACTCTTCTTCTCCAATAGCTTTACCATTTGAAGCATACTTTGCTAACATTGGTAACATGGTTGCTATTGGTAACTCGGTATTTATCTTTGGTGGTAATGGTCATGCTACTAAGATGTTTACCACCAATCCCTTAAGTATTGGGGTATTTAGGATTAAATACACTGATAACTTTAGTAAGTCATCAGTAACAGGTTGACCATATGCAGTGTTATTTGGGGGATTAATTAATCCCCAAACCAATGGCTTGAAAGATCTTCCCCTTGGTACCAACAGGTGGTTTGAATATGTACCAAGAATGGCAGTTAGTGGGGTGAAATGGGTTGGTAATCAACTAGTGTTAGCAGGAACACTAACAATGGGTGATACAGCTACTGTACCTAGGTTAAAGTATGATCAACTAGAAAAACACTTAAACCTAGTTGCTCAAGGCCAGGGACTATTGAGAGAAGACTTGCAGATCTTCACTCCCTATGGGTGAGCTAATCGTCCTGATATTCCTGTAGGAGCATGACTCCAAGATGAAATGGGCAGTAAATTTGGTCCCCATTACTTCTTAAATAACCCTGATATCCAGGACAATGTTAATAATGATACGGTTGAAGCATTAATCAGTAGTTACAAAAACACTGATAAGTTAAAACACGTTTATCCTTATCGATACAGTGGTTTGTATGCTTGACAGTTATTTAACTGGTCTAACAAACTAACCAACACTCCCCTATCAGCTAACTTTGTTAATGAAAACAGTTATGCACCAAACAGTTTGTTTGCTGCTATCTTAAATGAAGATCTGTTAACAGGGCTAAGTGATAAGATTTTCTATGGTAAGGAGAATGAGTTTGCTGAAAATGAAGCAGATAGGTTTAACCAACTTTTAAGTTTAAATCCTAATCCTAACACTAACTGAGCTAGGTATTTAAACGTAGTACAACGTTTTACTACCGGACCTAACCTTGATAGTTCTACCTTCGATCAGTTCTTAGACTTTCTCCCCTGAATCGGCAATGGTAAACCCTTTTCCAACTCCCCCTCCCCTTCAACTTCCGCTTCCTCTTCTACCCCCCTCCCCACTTTTTCTAACATCAATGTTGGGGTTAAATCAATGATCACTCAACATTTAAATAAAGAAAACACCCGGTGGGTGTTTATACCTAACTTTTCACCTGACATCTGAACAGGAGCAGGGTATCGCGTTCAAAGTGCTAATCAGAAAAACGGCATTCCTTTTGAACAGGTGAAACCTAGCAATAATAGTACCCCCTTTGATCCCAATTCAGATGATAATAAAGTCACACCATCAGGTGGCTCCTCCAAACCAACCACCTATCCTGCTTTACCCAACAGTATCAGTCCCACCAGTGACTGGATCAATGCATTGACTTTCACTAATAAGAATAACCCGCAGCGCAATCAACTGTTGCTCAGAAGCTTACTAGGAACTATTCCGGTCTTGATCAATAAGAGTGGGGATAGTAATGATCAATTTAACAAGGATAGTGAGCAGAAATGGGATAAAACTGAGACAAATGAGGGTAATTTACCTGGGTTTGGGGAGGTGAATGGGTTGTATAATGCCGCATTACTCCATACCTATGGTTTTTTTGGCACCAATACCAACTCTACTGATCCTAAGATAGGTTTTAAAGCTGATAGTAGTAGTAGTAGTAGTAGTACACTAGTAGGTAGTGGGTTAAACTGAACTAGTCAGGATGTAGGTAATCTTGTTGTAATCAATGACACCAGCTTTGGGTTTCAACTTGGTGGTTGGTTTATTACCTTCACTGACTTTATCAGACCAAGAACTGGTTATCTAGGGATTACCTTAAGTAGCTTACAAGATCAAACCATTATCTGAGCAGATCAGCCTTGAACTAGTTTCAAAGGCAGTTATCTAGACAGTGATGGTACCCCTAAATCACTGTGAGATCCAACTGCTTTAAAATCCCTTCCAAATAGTTCAACTACCTATGATACCAATCCTACCCTCTCACCCTCCTTCCAACTCTACCAACCCAACAAGGTGAAGGCTTACCAAACCACTAACACCTACAACAAGTTAATTGAACCAGTTGATGCAACAAGTGCAGCAACTAACATGACCAGTTTGTTAAAACTCCTAACAACTAAAAACATCAAAGCGAAATTGGGGAAGGGAACAGCTTCTTCGCAGGGAAATAATAATGGAGGGGGTGTTAGTCAAACGATTAACACCATCACCACTACGGGAAATATTAGTGAAGGTCTAAAAGAAGAAACTAGTATTCAAGCAGAAACACTTAAAAAGTTCTTTGATAGTAAACAAAACAATAAGAGTGAAATAGGGATAGGTGATAGTACATTTACCAAGATGGATGGTAAACTAACTGGCGTAGTATCTACTCCCCTTGTTAACCTTATCAATGGCCAGGGAGCAACTAGTGATAGTGATACTGAAAAAATTAGCTTTAAACCTGGTAACCAGATTGACTTTAATAGGTTATTCACCTTACCAGTAACTGAACTATTTGATCCTAACACGATGTTTGTCTATGACCAGTATGTACCACTATTGGTTAACTTACCTAGTGGCTTTGATCAAGCTTCAATCCGCTTAAAGGTAATTAGTTACTCAGTAGAAAACCAAACCTTAGGAGTTAGATTAGAGTTCAAAGATCCTCAAACCCAACAGTTTATCCCGGTACTAAATGCATCAAGTACAGGTCCCCAAACTGTCTTTCAACCCTTTAACCAGTGGGCAGACTATGTCTTACCTTTGATTGTAACTGTTCCTATAGTAGTGATTATCCTTAGTGTTACTTTGGGATTAACGATTGGAATTCCAATGCACAGAAACAAAAAGGCATTACAAGCAGGGTTTGATCTTTCTAACAAAAAGGTTGATGTCTTGACCAAAGCAGTTGGTAGTGTCTTTAAAGAGATCATTAACAGAACAGGGATCTCTAACGCTCCTAAGAAGTTAAAACAAGCTACCCCAACCAAACCAACTCCTAAAACCCCACCAAAACCTCCAGTAAAACAATAAGATGAAAACAATGAGAAAACAGATTTATAAAAAAGCATACTGGTTACTATTACCCTTTCTACCATTAGCACTAGCCAATACCTTCCTTGTCAAAGAGGATAGTAAGAATGTTACTGCTTACACCCCCTTCGCCACCCCCATCACCGATTCTAAAAGTGATCTGGTTAGTTTGGCACAACTTGATTCTTCTTATCAAATCGCTGACCAAACCATCCATAACACCAACCTGTTTGTGTTGTTCAAGTCTAGGGATGTAAAAGTTAAGTATGAGTCAAGTGGCAGTAACAACATTAGTTTTGATTCAACTAGTCAAGGTGAAAAACCCTCCTATGTGGTCGAGTTTACTAACTCTACCAACATTGGCATCAAGTGAACGATGGTGAAAAAGTATCAGTTAGATGTACCGAATGTAAGTAGTGACATGAACCAAGTACTGAAAAATTTAATTCTTGAACAACCTTTGACTAAGTATACCTTAAACAGTAGTTTGGCCAAAGAGAAGGGCAAAACGCAAAGGGAGGTACATCTGGGTAGTGGGCAAGCAAATCAGTGAACCAGTCAACGCAACCAACATGACCTAAACAACAATCCCAGTCCCAATGCTTCAACTGGGTTTAAACTCACTACCGGCAATGCATATAGAAAACTAAGTGAGTCCTGACCAATTTATGAACCAATTGATGGGACCAAGCAGGGCAAAGGGAAGGATAGTAGTGGGTGGAGTTCAACTGAAGAAAACGAAGCTAAAAATGATGCGCCCAGTGTTTCTGGAGGGGGATCATCTTCTGGAACATTTAATAAATACCTCAACACCAAGCAAGCGTTAGAGAGCATCGGTATCTTGTTTGATGATCAAACCCCAAGAAATGTTATCACCCAACTCTATTATGCTTCTACTAGCAAGCTAGCAGTCACCAACAACCACATTGTCGTGATGGGTAACAGCTTTCTACCCAGCATGTGGTACTGGGTGGTGGAGCGGAGTGCACAGGAAAATGCAAGTAACAAACCCACCTGGTTTGCTAATACCAATTTAGACTGAGGAGAAGACAAACAAAAACAATTTGTTGAGAACCAGTTGGGGTATAAGGAAACTACCAGTACCAATTCCCACAACTTCCATTCCAAATCTTTCACCCAACCTGCATATCTGATCAGTGGCATTGACAGTGTCAATGATCAAATCATCTTCAGTGGCTTTAAAGCGGGGAGTGTGGGGTATGATAGTAGTAGTAGTAGTAGTAGTAGTAGTAGTAGTAGTACCAAAGACCAAGCACTTGCTTGATCAACAACAACTAGCTTAGATAGTAAAACGGGGTATAAGGATCTAGTGACCAACGACACGGGGCTAAATGGTCCGATCAATGGGAGTTTTTCAATCCAAGACACCTTCAGCTTTGTTGTTCCTTATTCGGGGAATCATACAAATAATGGAACAACTGGACCCATTAAAACTGCTTATCCAGTGAAAAAAGATCAAAAATCAACTGTCAAGATCAATTCTTTGATTAACGCTACGCCCTTGAATAGTTATGGGGATGAGGGGATTGGGGTGTTTGATGCGTTAGGTTTAAACTATAACTTTAAATCTAACCAAGAACGTTTACCTTCCAGAACTGATCAGATCTTTGTTTATGGGATTGTCTCCCCTAATGAATTGCGAAGTGCTAAAAGTTCTGCTGATTCAACTGGTAGTGATACAAAGGTAAACTGATCAAACACCCAATCACGTTACCTCCCTGTTCCCTATAACTATTCAGAAGGGATCATTGATGCAGATGGATTTAAGCGTCCTGAAAACAGGGGTGCTAGTGTAACTACCTTCTCAGGGCTTAAATCAATTGCCCCTGATGGTTTTGCTAACTCAATAGCTAACTTCTCAGTTGGGTTAAAAGCAGGAATTGATCCTAACCCAGTGATGAGTGGTAAGAAAGCTAACTATGGAGCGGTTGTGTTAACACGGGGGGGTGTTGTTAGATTAAACTTTAACCCTGGTAATGATTCATTGCTTTCAACAACTGATAACAATATAGCACCTATCTCCTTCTCATTTACTCCGTTCACAGCTGCTGAGAGTGCGGTGGATCTCACTACCTTCAAAGAAGTTACCTATAACCAAGAATCAGGGTTATGGAGTTATATCTTTGACAGCTCCTTAAAACCAAGCCATGATGGTAAACAAACTCCTGTCACTGATAACATGGGCTTTAGTGTTATCACTGTCTCAAGAACTGGCATTGAACTAAACCAAGACCAAGCTACTACAACTCTTGATGTAGCACCTAGTGCACTAGCAGTGCAATCAGGGATCCAATCTACCACCCAAACCCTAACTGGAGTACTCCCACTTAGTGAGGAATTCAGTGCAGTTATTGCTAAAGATAGTGATCAAAATAAGATTGATATCTATAAAAACAACAACGGGTTGTTTGAAATTGATACCCAACTAAGTAATAGTGTTGCCACCAACAACGGTGGGTTAGCACCTAGTTACACAGAAAACAGGGTTGATGCATGGGGTAAAGTTGAGTTTGCTGATAACAGTGTATTGCAAGCAAGAAACCTAGTTGATAAAACTGTTGATGAGATCATCAATACCCCTGAAATCTTAAACTCCTTCTTTAGATTCACCCCTGCTTTTGAAGATCAAAAAGCTACCCTTGTTGCTACTAAGCAAAGTGATACATCACTTAGTGTCTCACCAAGGATCCAGTTCTTAGATGGTAATTTCTATGATCTTAACTCTACCATCGCTGGGGTACCTTTAAACATTGGTTTCCCTTCAAGAGTGTTTGCTGGGTTTGCAGCACTCCCTGCATGGGTGATCCCTGTATCAGTAGGTTCTTCAGTTGGGATCTTGTTTATCTTGTTAGTCTTAGGACTTGGGATTGGGATCCCAATGTACAGGGTAAGAAAACTCCAAGATGCATCGTTTGTTAATGTCTTTAAAAAGGTTGATACACTCACAACTGCTGTCGGTAGTGTGTACAAAAAGATTATTACCCAAACTGGTGTGGTGAAAAAAGCACCTAGTGCATTGAAAGCTGCTAATCCTAGTGTTAAAAAACCTGCTGCTTTTTTAAAACCACCTGTTCAACCACCAAGTAAACCTGAAGGGGAACAAAAAGCTGTTGAAGTTAAGTCAGAAGAAACCAAAAGTTAGTTTTTAACCTTTCAATAACCTAAAACACAATCTTTAAAACAAGGTTGTGTTTTTTTGTTTTTTGTCACTTTTCACTAAACTTGCAATTTAGAGAGTGGATATGAAAAGAACAGTTAAAAAAATAAAACCTGACCACTTGTTTAATAAAAAGCAGTGGCACTTACTGAGTGAAGAGATCAGTGATAACCCAATGATTAAGCGTTATTGACTCAAACAACAAAAGCGTCAGCTTGCCAAACTAAAAAAACGCCGTTATTTTAAAAATTAACTATGTATTCTACTTTAAGACAATATAAACCATTGAAAAGAAAGAAATGGTTAAACAAGATCTCAAAACGGAAGTTAAAACAACTTTATAACAAAGCTTATTAGTTTTGTTTTTTATTTTTACTAGTGCCTAAGGTGGTATTAGAGTACCACAAGCTCAGTAAGGATGTAGTCAAAGAGAGTTTGGAAGTGGAAGCAACTGATTCTTTTGATCCCACCCAAAGGTTGCAAAAAGATAGTCCAATGAAGGATTCAAGTAAACAAGGGGAGAAACTCAGTGAAACAACTGCTTCATCCATGAGTGGTATGGCTACATCTCCTCGCAAGGCCCTTAAGATAGAGGTGGAGAAAGGTTCTTCAGGGTCTGACACCCTCACCAAATCCGACTTTGCTAAAAAGCCACTGAAACATAAAGAAAATAGTGGGACAGAGGTGAAGTTGGATGCACAGAAGGATTTTGCCGGAGAGAAGGCCTGAAAGCCATTGTTGACTACTGATCAAATAGCAAGAGAGAAGGGGATGGGGGCGACTTAGACTTTCTCCCCTGAATCGGCAACAACAAACCCTTCTCCAACTCCCACACTGCTTCCCTTTCTGTTAGTTCAAATACCCCCCTCCCCACTTTTTCTAACATCAATGTTGGGGTTAAATCAATGATCACTCAACACTTAAACAAAGAGAACACCCGGTGGGTGTTTACCCCTAACTCTTCACCTGACATCTGAACTGGGGCTGGGTATCGCAAACAAGGTAACAATAATGGCATCCCTTTTGATAATGTGAAACCTAGCAATAGTAGTACCCCCTTTAATCCCAATTCAGATGATAATAAAGTCACTTCAGGTGGCTCCTCCAAACCAACCACCTACACCCATTTACCCAACAGTATCAGTCCCACCAGTGACTGAAGCAATGCATTGACTTTCACTAATAAGAATAACCCGCAACGAAATCAACTGTTGCTCAGAAGCTTACTAGGAACTATCCCGGTATTGATCAATAAGAGTGGAACGGGAGATCAATTTAACAAGGATAGTGAGCAAAAATGAAACGAAACAGATAAATTAGGAGGCAACCTCCCGGGGCTTGGGGAGGTGAATGGCGGTTTTTATCAACTAAATAAAAACTTATTAGCTTATTTTTATTAGGTTTTTACTTATTTAATAGTTAAAAAAGTTTTGAATTTTTCTTAGTTTTTTATTTGTTTAATAGTTAAAAAACACTAGGCTTTACCTTTATTTAATTAATAAAACCTTTACCCCTATTACCAAACCATCCATAACACCAACTTGTTTGTGTTGTTCAAGTCCAAGGATGTGAAGCTTACATATAGTTCAAGTGGCAGTAACAACATTAGTTTTGATTCAACTAACAACAAACCCTCCTATGTGGTCGAATTTACTAATTCCACCAATGTTGGCATCAAGTGAACGATGGTGAAAAAGTATCAGTTAGATGTACCGAATGTTTCTAGCAACATGAACGATGTACTGAAAAATTTAATTCTTGAACAACCCCTTACCAAGTATACGCTTAATAGTAGTTTGGCTAAAGAGAAGGGTAAGACACAAGTAGCGGTACATCTGGGTAGTGGGCAAGCAACTAATTGACGATCGATGCGCAACTCCATCAGTCTAAACAACAATCCCAGCCCCAATGCTTCAACTGGGTTTAAATTAGACAAAGGCAATGCATATAGAAAACTAAGTGAATCCTGACCAATTTACCAACCAATTGATGGGACCAAGCAGGGCAAAGGGAAGGATCAAGCGAATTGGAGTTCAACAGAAGAATCAACGGCAGCTAGTGATGCGCCCCTAAGTACAGGAGGGGGATCATCTTCTGGAACATTTAATAAATACCTCAACACCAAGCAAGCGTTGGAAAGCATCGGTATCTTGTTTGATGGGGATGGAATGAGGAATGTGGTTAGCCTCCTTCCTCTACTTTCAACCCAACAAGGTGAAAAGTGGTCAATACCAAACCACCAACACCTACAACAGGTTAATTGAACCTGACAAGTGACAATCAAATAGTGATTTGACTAACATGACCAGCTTGTTAAAACTCCTAACAACTAAAAACATCAAAGCGAAATTGGGGAAGGGAACAGCAATGCAGGGAAGCAAGACACCTTTTCCTTCGTTGTTCCTTATTCAGATAGTCATAGTAATCAAACTTCATCAGGAACCATTAAAACGGCTTATCCTGTGAAAAGTGATCAAAAATCATCAGTAGCGATCAATTCCTTGATCAACGCTACGCCGTTGAATAGTTATGGGACAATAAAAAAACTACCTGTCAACAAAAAACAGGTAGTTAATTATTTATCCAATTAGTAAGTTGCCTATGGGTTAACAAAGAGATGCACTTAATATACGACCAACCTAATTTATTTGAAAGCGTATCTTTTATTAATGAATGTGGAACTAAGCAACTATTATTTAAACACAGCAAAAGCGTGTAATTTTTTATTAAAAGCGATTTAGTGGGAACAGAAATAAAAGATTAACATGACTTTATACAACTTCTGTTCCCATCTACTAAATTGCACAAAAAAAGCTTTTTGACAAAAAAATAGTTATTTTTTGTAATTGCTTAATTTAATAACAAACTAAACTATTATTGTTACTTAATGATTTTTTGATCTATATAGCACAATTAATATAACTTCATGATTGATCAAAACAAGTTAATTACTAAGTGAAAAAAAGCATTTGCAAAAGCTAAGAATTTAACTACTTTAGTTAATCTTAAGAACACTTTACACAACAGTGATTTAAAGCCATTACTCCAAAAGATTAAAACCGCTACAAAACTAAGTGAAAAAAGTAGTTTAGGTAAGCTTTATCAATCACTTGATATTCAACTAACTGATCTGTTAACTAGTTACAAAAAAACCTTTGAAATAAATAACCAAGTTAGTCAAAAACCTTCACTTGATGTGATGCTACCAGCAACAGAGTTTACCAATGGTTCTAATAACGCACTATATCAGGTTATTGATAATTTAGTTGAATACTTTAAAAGCTTTTTATTCACAATTAATTTTGATAGTGAACTGACCAGTATTAGTGACTGTTTTGATCTTTTAAATATCCCTAAAGATCATTCCAGTAGGAATGAATCTGATTCTTTTTATATCGATAAAACCAGTTTATTGAGAACCCATTGTACTGCTACCACGCTAAAAGCAGTCAGAACTTCTAAAAAAACTAATAATCCTGATATCAGGGTTGTCTCTTTAGGAGCGGTTTTTCGTAATGATAGTGATGATGCCACCCACTCCCATCAGTTTACCCAACTTGATTTTATGTGGATTAAAAAAGGGCTTTCATTAGCTAATTTAAAGTGGTTTATTAACAATATGATCACCCATTTCTTTGGGGAAAATACTTTTACTAGGTTTAGACTATCCCACTTCCCATTCACTGAACCCTCGTTTGAAATTGACATTAGGTGTTGGTTATGTCAAAATGGTTGTTCTATTTGTAAGCAAACCAAGTGAATTGAGATCTTAGGGGCGGGGATCATCCATCCCCAGGTGATGAATAACATGGGAATTGGGGATACTGAAAATATTACTGGGATAGCAGCAGGAATTGGGATTGAACGCTTAGCAATGTTAAAGTATGGGATTGATGATATCCGTGATTTTTATGATAACAACTTTAAGTTTTTAACCCAGTTTACTGACTAAAATATGTTGATATCAAAAAAAACACTTGGCGTTTTAATCCCTGACATCTTTAGTTTTTCTAATGATCAAATTGCCCAAAAGTTAGAACAAATGGGGATTGAAGTGGAATCAATTAAGCAGTTTAACAGCCCTGATTACCTCCAACTTGCAAAGGTTGTATCAATCCAACCCCATCCCCATGACAACAAGCTTTTTATCTGTGAATTACAAATTGATAAAAACAAGTTTATTAATGTTGTTTCCAATGCTAATAACATTAACAATCCTGATAATATCAACAAGTTTGTCATTGTTGCAAAAAAAGGAACTGAGTTACTCAACGGGTTAATTGTTAAAACCCAAAATATTAAAGGGATCATTTCAGAAGGGATTTTATGTAGCTATATTGACATTAACCCCTTCAGTAGACAGATCATTGAAAAAACAGAAGTTGCTGATGCGATTATCATTGATCATGTTAGCAATGATCATGACTGAAACCAATACCTCTCGTTTTTAAGTTTGGATGATGTGATCTTTGATGTTAAAACCCCAACTAACAGAGCAGATCTTCATAGCTTAATCTTTTTAGCAAAAGAACTTGGGGTACTTTTGAAAACCAAAACCTTTTTAAAACAAAAAAGTAGTGTTGTTAACCATGACTTTTTTAAGTTTCCCCTAAATTTAAAAAACAAGTTAAAAGCGAATTATTTTGGCGGTTTGTTCTTAAGACAAATTAACCAACATAGTTCACCTTGAACAGTTAAAGGACTGTTAATTAACCAAATGATCAAACCAGTTAACTATTATGTTGATAAAGCTAACTTAGTAACAGTGTTCACCGCTCAGCCAATCCATTGTCATGATGCAGATAGAATTGTTGGTAACATTGAACTTAAACAAGCAACCCATAATGAAACTTTTGTTGGACTTGATGACAAGCAATATGAGATTGAACCAGGGGATATTGTTGTTTGTGATGAGAAGGGCATTATTGCACTGGTAGGGATCATTGGTTCAAAGCGCACAATGGTCCAACCTACAACAACTAACATCTTTTTTGAAGTTGTTAACTGTAACAGTGAAACCATTAAACAAACTGCCAAGCGCTTTTTGATCAATAACTTTGCCAGTAAGTTTATGGTTAAACCGATTAGCTTATTAGCTACTGATAACTGTTTAAACTACTTACAAAACAGTTTACTAACCACTGATAACATTGGCAAAATTAGCCACTTTTCAAGTTCGCTTAAAGTTGAACCATTTAGTAAAAAGCTCACAGTGAATTTCCATAAGATACGCCAACTAATTGGCATTGAAAAAAAGGAACTAACTGATCAAACCATTAAAAAAAGCCTCAGTCAACTAGGGTTTAAAGTTGACAACCAACTTCTCAAAATCCCCAGTTACAGACAAGACATTAATACCTGACAAGACATTAGTGAAGAGATTGTGAAGTTAATTGATATCAATAAGTTAAAACCAATTGGGATCACTAGTAGTTTTAACTTTGAAAAGTCCAGTTACTTTAACACTTTTAATGCTTTAACAAAACTAAGAAAAAAGCTACAAACACTTGGTTTTCACAACGTTATTACCTACCAGTTAACTGATCAAAAAAGTGCAAAAACTTTTAATTTGTTTAACTTAGAAAATTTCATCACCATTAAAAACCCAGTGTCCCAAAACCATTCTGTAATGCGTGTTAGCTTAATTGATTCACTGTTAAAAGTGCTAAAAACCAATAACAACTATAAGAATGAACTGGTGAACATCTTTGAGTTTTCCTTTATTAAAACCCAAAACAATAGTGAACTGCACCTGGCAGTATTATGAGTTGAAAAACTGTTTACTTCTAGTTTCAATCCTATGCAAGGGATAAGCAATGATGTTTTTACTATGAAGGGATTAGCAAAACTCATTGTTGCTAACTTAGGGTTTAGTTGTGACTTTGAACCACTTGATGATAGTGACTATTTTGTTAATAATCAAAGTTTAAAAATAGTAGTTTTTAACGAACAGATCGGTTTTATTGGGCTAATTAAAGAATCATTGTTAAATAACTATGATCTGAACAATAAACCCATTTATTGTCTTGAAATCAACTTAGATAGGATGCTCTCTTCTCTAAACAGGATTGAAAAAAACTACCTTGGTTACAGTAAACTACAACCTGTTTGCAAGGATCTTACCTTTAGTTTTACCAACCCTGCTAGTCACTTTGATCAGTTTGCTAACATGATCAAAAGGATAACTGGCATTGAAAGTTGAAAGTTAATTAGTGTCTTTGAAACTATGCAAAACAACCAACTGATCACTAAGTACACCGTTCGTTATTTTCTGAAAAATGATGCTAACAAACCACTAACTAACCAAACAATTGAACTTATCACTAATAACTTAAAACTCCAGTGTGAAAAACTAAAAATTAAATTAGATATTTAGAATTACTTATTACTATCAAGATAGTTACCAACTATTTTGTTAGTAAAACTTAATACAATTGGCACAAAACGCAAAACACCCTTCTAAAAAAGAACAAAAACCACTCGTTAATGAACAGATTGCTTTCAATCAGTTCACTTTAATTGATGAAAACAGTACTAATTTAGGGATAGTTAAGATGGAAAACGCTTTAAAGTTAGCACAAGAAAAACAGTTAGATCTAGTTCTAATTGCTCCAAACCCAACCAAACCGATCGTTAAGTTGTTGGACTTTGGCAGATATACCTATGATTTAAAGCGTAAGAAAAGACAAGCCAAGAAAAACCAAACAATCATCCAAACCAAAGAAGTTGTTGTCAAACCAACGATTGCTAAACATGATTTAGAATTTAGAGCAAAACAGAGTAAGAATTGGATAGAAAAAGGTCATCATGTCAAGTTTATAGTCCGTGCCTTTGGCAGGGTTAGCACCAGGATAGAGTTAATTGAAAAGGTGTTTGATGACTTTTACCAGTTAGTTAAAGATGTAGTTGAGATCCAAAAACCTTTAACCGCTTCTTCCAAAACGATGTACGCTGCTCTATTAGTACCTTTAAAAAGATAGTTATGAAAACCAAAAGTGCTGCAGTAAAACGCTTTAAACTCACCAAATCAGGACAAATTAAGCGCAAACACGCTTATACTTCCCACCTCGCGCCCCACAAATCAACCAAACAAAAGCGCCATTTGCGCAAGCAAGCTACTGTGAGCAACAGTGAATTGAAAAGAATTGGTATTTTAATTTAGTTATGCGTGTTAAGGGAACAAATACAACCAGGATTAGAAGAAAAAAATGGTTAAAACAAGCTAGTGGTAGCTTTGGGACAAGAAAAGCTTCTTTTAAGGCAGCTAAACAAACTGTTATCCAAGCAAGCAAGTATGCTTACCGTGATAGGAGACAGAAAAAACGTGAGTTTCGTTCGTTGTGGATCTTAAGGTTAAATGCTGCACTGCGTGCACAAGGGATGACTTATTCAGTGTTTATCAATGAATTGAAAAAAGCCAAGATAGTCATTAACAGAAAGGTACTTTCTGAACTAGCAATTAAAGAACCTAATAAGTTAAATCTGATTATCAATACCATCAAAAAACCAACTAATAAACCAACTGTTGCAAAAACTTAGTAACGTTTTTAAAGTTAAGTTTTGCCACCTGTTTAAACTGTTCAATTTGACTAAAACCGCGTTGTTGGTTAAGAAATAACAACGCTTGTTCAATGCCATGACTACTGCCTTTGGGTAAATCATAGTTTACCTTTTGGTTGAGTAATTGCAGCTGATTAATAAAGCTATCTCTTGCTAAGATAGATGCAGCTGCAATCACCAGTGACTTAGTTTCACCATTAATTAGAAACTGATCAGGTAATAACACTGTTTTATCAGTGAAATTAGTTAGCTTATTTAGATAGTTAACAAATAACTCTTGATTGGCAAACTGGTCAATGCTAATTGTTACTGTTTGTCTTAATAACTGATTTTTTTCCAGTAACTTTTGGTAAAGCTGACAGTGTAAATTGGTCAAAAGTAAATTGGTATTTTTCAGTGATTTTGTCAAATCATTATACTGCTTGGGATCTAATGTAATTGTATGGTGATCCATTACTGTTGTTTGGATCGATTTAGCTAACAGTTTGACAGTGTGATCACTGAGTTTTTTTGAATCAGTTACTTGTAAATTTTCAAGATTAATAAGCTGTTTTTTTTCAATTAAAACAGCACTAACACAAATCCCACCAAAACTATCACCCTTGCCAGATTCATCACTGCCAATTAAATAAAAATCAGCTGGTTTGTAATGTTGCAACTATCTAGTTAATTAATAAAATTATACTTACTCTGATTGATTCTTAATGGCTGAACAGAAACGTGATTATTATGAAGTGTTAGGAATAACCCCTGATGCTGATCAATCAGAGATTAAAAAAGCCTTTCGTAAGCTGGCTAAAAAGTACCATCCTGATCGTAACAACGCGCCTGATGCTGCTAAGATTTTTGCTGAAATTAATGAAGCAAATGATGTTTTATCAAACCCCAAAAAAAGAGCTAACTATGATAAGTATGGTTTTGATGGGGTTGATGGTGAACCTGCTTTTAACTTCCAAGCAGATGTTTTTCAATCCTTTTTTGAAGAGATAGCAAAATCAGGGGTTTTTAACAACCAAACCAATCCTGAACAAAAAGAAAAAAAGAAACGTTACCACTGGTTCTCCAAAAAACCTAAGCAAGAACAACCTGAAATTAACTTAGATCACGTTGTTGAGCAAACCATTAAAAAGGTGCAACAAAACCAAAACCAAAACAAAGACCCAGATGAATTACGTTCTAAGGTCCCTGGAGAGGTTACTGCTAGTGATTGGGAAGCATTGGTTGGTGATACTAGGTATGGGTATTTTGATGAAACAGGGGATTGGAGTTGAAAGGGTTACTTTGATGAACAGGGCAAATGGGTTTGAAACGAACCAGTTGATTCTGAAACCAGTGAGGTATCAGTTGAACCTGAACCAACCCCAGTTGCCCCTGAAGCTAGTTTTGAAGAAGCTCAACCTGAAATTAATGCTGAACCAGAAGCTAGTTTTGAATCAACTCCAACTCCAGAACCAGTTGCCCCAGAAGCTAGTTTTGAAGAAGCTCAACCTGAACCAACTCCAATTCCTGAACCAATCCCAACCCCAGTTCAAGTTCAACCCCTGTTGTTAGATCTCAACCTCTTTACTATCCCAACTAAAGCTACTAAGGATGATCTTTTGTTTGACAACATTAACCTCACTACCTATGAACAAGTTGTTGATTATCTCAACAGTCAAGCAACCCCTAATTTAGCTAAAACCGATGGTGAATTGCAAACGATTGATGGTACCAACCCATTGTTATTAGAACAGTGCAAAAAGATCAAAAAACAAGCAGAACAACTCTTTAAAAAACTCTTTTTAAAAAAACAACTCCCCTTCATCACCCAACCTGAAGTTGTTGAGGAAAGTAAAACCAGTTTTGATGAGAACAACGTTAACCTTGTTTACTTTGAAAAGGTCCCTGAAATCCTTTTCATTAACCAACAACCTAAGGAGGTAAAATACACCCGTCAAGTCTTTGATGGGTTGACAAACAAAACAACTAGTGAAACGATTACACTAGAGATCCAACTCCTCCAAACCCCAAAAGAGACTGTTAGTGCCATTTTTAAAGGCTTTGGTAATGACCATGGCAAGGGCTGTGGGGATTTAAAGATTGTTTTTGAAAAGATTAAAAGCCCCTTTTTTCAAGTCAATGAGGATGGCTTGCACTCTGCTTGCATCATTGACCCTTTAGTTGCTTACAACGGCGGGATTATCGATGTGTTTGGGCCCTACACTAACTTCCAAGTTAAGGTAGATGGGGAGATAGACATCAATGCCATTATGAAGTTTGAAAAACTAGGCATTGCTAAAACCAAGCGCAAGGGCGATCTTTTTGTCCATCTCTATTACAGTAGTGTCCCTAAAAAGAAACTCACCACTAACCCCCAAGTTCAACAGTTCTTAGAACTTTTACAAGCTGAATATGAACTGTTGCAAGACAACATCAAGAGCTTAAAGTACTTTAAAAATAACCTAGTTATCCCCAAAAAGCCACTTGATCAACAAAGCTATCAATACCTCTCCCAAGAACCCATTAGTTAGAATTTGTTAATATGTGTGAAAAATCACAAACAATTAAAGAGCTTTTAAACGCCATTAGAACCTTAGTTGTCAAGAACAATAAAGCTAAGGTTAGTATGATTGAAAAGGAACTGTTAGCTTTTGTTAGTGAACTTGACAAAAAGTTCAAACAACAACTCAACAACTTCAATGAACTACAACAAAAGATCCCACTACTCCAAAAAGCTAACGAAGAGTTTGCTTTAAAGTTTGAAAGGATGCAACGCGAAGCACAAAACCAGATCCAAGCCAAACTAGATGAGTTGAATCTTAAAAATAAAAAGGAGTTAGAACAAGCCAAGAAATATGCGATTGCCAAAACCCTTGACCAACCCTTAAACATCATCGATCAGTTTGAAATCGCGCTTTCATATGCCCAAAAAGACCCTCAAGTAAAAAACTATACCACTGGTTTTACCATGGTACTTGATGCTTTTTCAAGGTGATTGGAAGCAAATGGGGTTACCAAGATTAAGATTGAACCAGGGATGGAATTTGATGAAAAGATTATGTCTGCATTGGAACTAGTTGATTCTAACCTTGCTAAAAACAAGGTAGTAAGAGTCTCAAAATCTGGCTATAAACTCTATGACAAAGTGATCCGCTTTGCATCAGTATTTGTCAGCAAAGGTAATAAAAAATCATAATAACAACTTATGAGTGAACAAAAAAGAAGAACAATCCAAATTGCGATAAGTGAAGACCACTATGAAGAGTTACAAAAGGCATTGGAACTACTTAAAGGGACCCAATTACCCTTTTCAACCACTGTTGAACAGTTTGTGGAGTTAATCTTATCTAACTATGTAGCTACTTCCAATAAGATTAGTAGTTTAGCTAAGAGTGGTTTTGATGTAGCTTCATTGCAGCAAGAACTTGAGAAGATAGGTAACCTTAGTGGGGTTGATGATAACCTCAAGGGTTTTCTCTCAGAACTGTTGAAAACCTCAAGGAATGGGTTTAGTAACCCCAATAAAGATGGCAAAAAAAATGATGACGATAATAACTCGTCATCAAAATCATAGTTATATAAAACTTTAAGTGGTGCCGAATAACAGAGTCGAACTGTTCTCTGATCCTTACCATGGATCTGTTTTGCCCCTAAACCAATTCGGCAGCAAAGCTAATTTCAATTTTAAATTCAAACTTTAGATGAAAAGTAACTACAGTGCAACTAACATCAAGATCTTAAAGGGTTTGGATGCAGTTAAAAAGCGTCCGGGGATGTACATTGGTTCTACTGATAGTAAGGGTCTGCACCACATGCTATGGGAAATTCTTGCTAACAGTGTTGATGAAGTTTTAGCTGGTTATGCAACCAATATTACTGTTACTTTAGATCTCAACAACACCATTACTGTTAGTGATGATGGCAGGGGTATTCCCTATGAGATCCACCAAGACAGTAACATCTCTACGATCGATACAGTTTTCACCTTTCTCCATGCAGGGGGGAAGTTTGATGATCAGTCATACAAACTAGCAGGGGGATTACATGGGGTTGGTGCATCAGTGGTCAATGCCTTAAGTGATCATTTAGAAGTAACAGTGAAAAGAAATGGTCAGATCTACCAATCAGTTTATCAAGCTGGGGGTAAGATCATCCAAAAAGCCAAAAAGATTGGTGATACAACTAGCCATGGTACCACTGTTAGTTTCCATGCTGACCCTAAGGTCTTTAAAAAGGCTCAATTTGATAGCAACATTATTAAAAGCAGGTTAAAAGAGCTAAGCTTTCTGTTTGCTAAACTAAAGCTCACTTTTACTGATCAAAAAACTAATAAAACCACTGTTTTTTTTAGTACCTCAGGACTAGTTCAGTTCCTTGATGAAATTAATAATACTGTAGAAACACTTGGCCAAAAAACACTGATTAAAGGTGAGAAGGATGGGATTGAAGTGGAAGTGGTTTTCCAGTTTAACCAATCAGATCAAGAGACAATCTTATCATTTGCTAACTCGATTAAAACCTTTGAAGGAGGGAGTCATGAAAATGGGTTTTGTCTTGCCATTAGTGATGTGATCAACAGCTATTGCAGAAAGTACAACTTACTAAAAGAAAAAGATAAAAACTTTCAACTTAGTGAGATCAGACAAGGGTTGAATGCTATTATCAAAGTTAACTTACCTGAAAAAAACATCGCTTTTGAAGGACAAACTAAGAGTAAGTTGTTTTCAAAGGAAGTGAAAAACGTTGTTTATGAATTGGTCCAACAACACTATTTCCAGTTTCTGGAAAGAAACAACAATGATGCTAAATTGATCATTGATAAACTACTCAATGCTAGAAAGATTAAAGAGCAAATCAAACAACAACGTGAGTTGAAAAAAAGTTTATCAAGTCCCCAAAAAGAGAAGATCTTATTTGGGAAGTTAGCACCTTGTCAAACCAAAAAAACCAGTGAAAAAGAGTTGTTTATTGTTGAAGGTGATAGTGCTGGTGGCACTGCTAAAATGGGCCGTGATAGAATTTTTCAAGCTATCTTACCTTTGCGCGGCAAGGTGTTAAATGTTGAAAAAATTAACAATAAGAAGGAAGCGATCACTAACGAAGAGATCCTCACTTTAATCTTTTGTATTGGTACAGGGATTTTAACTAACTTCAACATCAAGGACTTAAAGTACGGAAAGATCATCATTATGACTGATGCAGATAATGATGGCGCACACATCCAAATCCTCTTACTTACCTTCTTTTATAGGTACATGCAACCCTTAATTGAACTGGGCCATGTCTATCTAGCTCTTCCTCCTTTATATAAACTGGAAACCAAAGATAGAAAAACAGTTAAATACCTCTGGAGTGATTTGGAGTTGGAATCAGTCAAACTAAAGCTTAATAACTTCACTTTACAACGATACAAAGGACTTGGAGAGATGAATGCTGATCAGTTGTGAGATACTACTATGAATCCAACTACCAGAAAGCTAGTGCAAGTAAAGCTTGATGATCTAATTAACGCTGAAAAGCAAATCAACATCTTTATGGGTGAAAAGAGTGATTTGCGCAAACACTGGATTGAAGCCAACATTAACTTTAGTGTGGAAAACTAATGGATCAAAAAAACAACAACCTCTTTCAAAAGGCAATTGAAGAAGTCTTTGCAGTTAGCTTTAGTAAGTATGCTAAATACATCATCCAAGATAGAGCTTTACCTGATCTAAGAGATGGGTTAAAACCAGTACAAAGACGGATCTTATATGGGATGTTTCAAATGGGCTTAAAACCCACCACTCCCTATAAAAAATCAGCCCGTGCTGTTGGGGAGATCATGGGGAAATACCACCCCCATGGTGATAGTTCCATTTATGATGCAATTATCAGAATGTCCCAAAGCTGAAAGAACAACTGAACAACTGTTTCTATCCATGGTAACAATGGTTCAGTGGATGGGGATAATGCTGCAGCAATGCGTTACACAGAAACCCGCTTAAGCTTGTATGGATTTGAACTATTAAAAGACATTGATAAAAAGTTAGTTAGTTTTATCAATAACTTTGATGATAGTGAAAAAGAACCAACGGTTTTACCAACCTTACTGCCTAACCTCTTTATCAATGGTGCGAGTGGGATAGCTGCTGGATATGCAACTAATATTGCTCCCCATAACACTAATGAACTATTAGATAGTCTTTGCTTGCGAATAGACCAACCTAATTGTGAACTTAAACAAATTTTAAAAATTGTTAAAGGTCCTGATTTTCCAACAGGGGGTAATGTTTATTTTGAAAAGAGTTTAAGTGATATTTATCAAGCAGGCAAAGGTAAATTTATTATCCAAGCTAAGTATGAAGTTAACAAGAACTTAAACCAGATTGAAATTACCCAAATCCCTTATGAAACACTGAAAGCTAACATTGTCAAACAAATTGAAGAGATTATCTTTGACAATAAACTATCTGCTATTGAAAGTGTCATTGATAGTTCAGATCGCAACGGCATTAGGATCATTATTAAACACAAGGACTTTTTGCCTGCTGAGAAGATCATGGCCTTTTTGTTTAAACACACCCAACTCCAAGTGAACTTTAACCTTAATAACACCGTGATTGCTAACCGCTTTCCCATCCAAATTGGTTTACTAAGTTACCTCGATCATTTTTTAAAGTTTTGTCATGAACTAATTATTAATAAAGCTAAGTATGAACTTGAGCTTGCAAGCAAGCGCTTGGAAATTATTTTAGGACTAATTAAAGCGATTAGTATCATTGATAAAATCATCAAATTAATTAGATCAGCAGTTGACAAAAGTGATGCAAGAGAAAAGTTAATTGATAACTTTAAATTTACTTTTAACCAAGCAGAGGCAATTGTTAGTTTGCGACTTTACCAACTAACTAACACTGATATTTTTGAACTTAACCAAGAACAAAATGAACTTGAAAAAACTGTGATTAGTTCAGAGCAACTAATTGCTAGTGAAAAAGCAAGAAACAAACTCCTAAAAAAACAGTTTGAAGGTTATAAAAAGCAGTTTCACCAGCAACGAAGGTCACAAATATGTGGCTTTATTAACCAAAAAAAGGTGGAGGAAAGTGAGCTAATTGAAAACAAAACTTATGGGGTTTTAATCACTAAAGCTGGTAACTACCATAAGTTTGAATCTAACCAACTATTAAAAAGCACCACTGATTTTAAAAGTGAGAGTGACACAATTATCTTTGCACAAACTATTGCTAATACCGACCAAATTTTTATTGTCACTTCACTAGGTAACATTATTAATATCCCTGTTTATAAATTAGCTTTCAATTCCAAAAATAAACTAGCAAGTTTAGTTAGTAAAAAACCAATCCTTTTGGAGTATGAAACGATTGTTTTTGTTGGAACAATGAACAGTGTAAACCAACCAATCCTTGTTTTAACTTCCAAACTAGGAATGGTTAAACGGATTGATTTAACCAAACTTAACATTAAGCCACTTAAAGCTACTTTGTGTATCTCACTCCGTGATAAAGACCATTTAGTAAGTGCATTTTTACAACAAGATGATAAACTGATCTGTTTAGTGTCTGATCACAACTATTACACTGTTTTTCACACCAATGAGATCCCATTAATTAGTAGTAAGGGGATGGGAGTGAAGGGGATGAAGTTAAAACTAGAGGATCAAATTAAGTTTGTTGTTGCTTTTGAAGCTAATGAACCGTTAGTGATGATATGTAGTGATGGTAGTGTCATTAACTTAAAACAAACTGAACTAGTTGTAGTTAGCAGGATGGCAACTGCAAAAAAACTGCCTGTTAAGAAAGCAATTAACTATTGTTTTAGTGATGCAACTAACACCCAGTTAATTAATTTTCAGGGTAAGAACGGTAGTAAATTAATTACAACTAGTGAACTGAACCAGATGAGTAAAACTGCAATTAGTCAAACCAGGTTTAACAAACTTAATTAGGTTTGGTTGTGGATCTTTTTATCATATTTTTCTATCTCTTCTTTTAGAGTAGTTAATAAGGCTTTAATCTTTTGGTAGTCCATTCTGGTTGGTCCTACTATAGCAAGTTGGTGCTTGGCTTCACTGGTGGTATTGATTAAAGTAGAAGCAACTGATATCTCTTTAAAACCCAATTGATCACCAAAGACAATGTTGGTCTTTTGGTTGGTTTGGTTTATGAATGCCATCTGTTGTCAAACACTAGTATCTTCAAGCAGATTTAAGATTTTAGTGAGTTTCTCTTGGTTAGCAAACTCGGGTTGTTTAGCAAGGTATTGGATCCCATAGATCTTTTTATTTGCCTCAATTTGATCTAAATCAAATAACTTAAATAAGATCTCATCAATTACATACTGATACTCATGAACCTTGGTTCTAATGATCTCTTTTAAAACTTCTAGTTGGTTGTTAATCTCTGAAAAGCGGGTATCAATGATGCGATCATTAAAGATCCTTACACAAATAACAATGTCTTCAAACTGCCTTTGGTTAGCATAGCTAATGGTTTTTTTAAAGACTTTACCACTAGCGGAGACCAATAAAAATAAGGCAAATGACTTATCAAGGATGATCAGATCAATCTTTTTTAAAACTTCATCACTACTAAAGTTAGTTAACACTACTGGTAGGTTAATGATCTCATTGATAAACTTAACCCCAAGTTCAATCACCTCATCAATCGTTTTGTGTTGCTGGAGAATAACACTTCTTAAGCGGGTTTTCAGATCGTTAGTGGTGTTACTAACATTTAACACTTTGACATAATACTGATAACCAATTTGGGAAGGAACACGGCCTGAAGAGATGTGGTTTTTCTTTAAGAACCCTTTTTTCTCTAAAGCTGCCATCTCATTTCGTAATGTTCCCCCAGAGAGGTTTTTAAAATATTTTTTGGTTAGTAATTTACTGCCAACAGGGATAGCATAAGCAATGTATTCATTGATAATTGCTTTGAGAATTTGGGCTTGCCGTGGCGTTAAATTCTTCATTAGTTATCTAATTTTATCTTTTAACAATAACCAGCTTGACCACTAATCTAAAACAAAAGTTAAAAACTGCACCTAAAAAACCGGGGTGTTATTTGTGAAAAGATAGTAACGGTAAAGTTTTATATGTTGGTAAAGCTAGTAATATTTTCAACAGGGTCCACCAGTATTTTCAAAAGAATAATCCTTATAAAACCCAGCTATTATCAAGCCAAATTAGTGATGTTGATTTTTTCATTCTCAAAGATGAAAATGATGCTTTAAATCTGGAAGCAAAGCTCATTAATCAATATCAACCCCGCTTTAACTTAGTTTTAAAACAAAACAATGGTTATCTTTATTTTTATATCACTAAAGCCAAAAAACCTACCTTGGAATTAGCCAGAAAATACCAGATTAAAACCACTAAGTGCTTTGGACCGTTTGCTTCAAGTAAGTTTAAGTTACGTGAGATCCATGACCTACTTTTAAAACTCTTTCCTTTAAGAAAGTGTGCACCTCACCAAAAAAACCACCCGTGCTTTTATTTTCAGATGGGTTTATGTATGGGGCAATGTATGCAAACTGATACTAAGGAAAAATACCAACAGGTAATTAGTAACATTGAACAGTTTTTTAATGACCCTAGTGTGGTAATTAACTATTTAAAAGCTGCAGAAAAAAAGGCAAGTGATAATCAGGAATTTGAAAAGGCCCAGCAGTTTCTAACACTGCAAAAAGCAGTTTTAGAGTTAACAAAAACCCACCATACCACTATCATTAAACAAAAATCAAGCCATGATTTTATTGGGTATGTCTTTCAAAATAACGTTTTGGCCATTACCATTTTTTGTTATGAAAAAGGGGAGTTAACTGATAAAGAACAAGCAGTGTTTACCCTAGAGCAAACTGACATTGTGGAAGTTGAAAGTGCTATTATCACCTTTATCTACCACCACTATAAAACTACCCCACTTCCAAGTAAGATTACTGTTTCACTTGATGAAACTAACCTAAAACTTATTAGTGATAGCTTAAAAATTGGTGTTTTTAAGCCCAAGAATGGTAATGAAAAACTGATCTTACAAACTGTTATTGATAATGCCAAACATGCACTTGCAACCAAGTGGTTGAAGTTTACTAGTAACTATGATAAAACCCAGCTCCACAAGGATTTAGCACAACTTCTAAATACTGATTATATCCATAGTCTTGAGATTATTGATGTGTCATTCTATGATCAAAACCATGTTGTTGGTTGCATGTTAAGGTTTGAAGATGGTAAAAAGATCAAACACTTATCAAGAAGATACAACATTAACAGTTTAAAAAAAGGTGATACTAACCACATTGCTTTACTTGTTTACAGAAGGATCTTAAGTGCGATGCAAACCAAAGCTAACCTCCCTTTTAGTGATCTTTTAATTATTGATGGTGGTAAAGCACAAATTAAAAGTGTTAAGCAAGTTTTTAGTCTCTTCAGTAATGTTAAACCACCCATTATCATTGGACTAGTTAAAAACAAAAACCACCAAACTGATCACATTATGTTATCTGATTTCCAAGTTAAAAAGATAGCAATTAACTCCCCACTCTTTCACTATTTAGCAACAATCCAAACTGAAGTTGATGGTTTTGCTAAAAGAAGTGCTTTTAATAAGTTAAGTAACCACCAACTGCAAAACCCGTTGCTACAAATCCCAGGAGTTGGCAAGATAACTGCCCAAATTCTCTTTGATAACTTTCAAACGCTCAATAACATAAAATTAGCTTCAGTTAATGAGTTAAGCCAGTTTATTAAAAAACCATTAGCACAAAAGATTAAAACTTACTTTGCAAAACAAACTGATTAAGGTTTTGGTAATTGCTGATACCCATGGTCAAAACCAGAGGTGGATTGAACTGAAAAACTACCATAACCCTGATGTGATTATCCATGCAGGAGATCACATGACCACTAAACAATTCATGGATCAAAATGCTACTTTTTGAGTGGCAGGTAACAACGATTCAATTGGCAATGAAATTGAAATTTTCCAGTTAGGGCAAATTAACTTTGTGTTAATGCATGGTCACCAAGCACCAAGAGATAACCTGAAAAAGTGGTACCAATTATTAGTTTTAAAAGCACAACAATACCCTTGTGATGTTTTAATCTTTGGTCATAGTCACATTGAATATACCAACAAAATTAATATGATCCAGTTAATCAACCCTGGTTCTCTACAACTACCAAGAAACCAAACCAACACCCCTTCATACTGTACCTTTATTGTCAATAAAGACGAGCTAACTGATCTAACTATCCACTATTACCAAGCTTCAAAAGTTAGTTAACAGGATCTTTTAGATAGATAGGTTGTAAGGTTAGAGGATCTTCGATTCTTTCAAAGTGATCGATGTTGCTTAATAACAGCTTGCTATAACTCTCAATGTTTTCAAAGTTTTCATACATAGGAAGTTCATTGTTTGCCTTACATAACTTCACAAAATCAGCTTTACTAATTAGCTTTATTTCACTAGTAGTTTGGCTGTATAGTCCACAATAGTTCTGATCATTACCACAACTAATCTTGCTAATCCCATGTTCATATGGGATTTGAAAGCGGAGTGAATTTAAAGCATAAAGTTCACAACTGGGATACAATAAACACCAGCTTTTAGCAATGATAGTTGCTATCCTCTGACCGGTGAAACTACCAGGGCCAATTGTGACATAAAACTGTTTAATACTGCTTTTTTTCAACTTGTTTTTTGTTAACATTGTCTCCAGATAATAAACAGCAAGTTCAGTTAAGTTCTGTTCAACACCAATGGACAACTCATCAACCACTGCATTGGTTTTCATCTCTAAAATAATGATGTTAAGGGTTTTATAAGCACAGTCTAAAAACAGCTTATACTTACTTAAAAAGAACATGGAGTGGATCGGTTAAAGATAAGTTTAAACTCTTAAGTTTCGTTGAAAACTTAGGTTCAAGTGGGGCGTGAAAGTCCATAGGTTTGTTTAAAGTGGGATGGATAAAACAGATCCTGTTTGCATGGAGAAACTGACCATAGCTATCTTTCTTTTCACTTTTAATTCCATACAGTGGATCATTATAAACTGGATGTTGGATAAATTTCAGATGCACTCTAATTTGGTGGGTTCTACCTGTTAACAATTCCAAGCTAATTAGTGCTGCTTTTTCATTCTGATTAATCACTTTAAACTTAGTTATTGCTTGCTTTGCTTTAGCAGTTTGGGCTATTTTAAACATTACCTTGTTGTTATTAACCCTTGCTAAAGGTGCATTAATTGAACCAGTTAAGGCATTAAAAGGGAAGTGGACTAGTGCTACATAATAACGTTTTAAGGTGCGATTTTGCAGTTGATTTTGCAAATTTAATAAGCTTGCTTGGTTTTTACAGACAACAATTGCCCCACTAGTATCACGGTCCAATCTGTGCACTAAGTAAACAGGGTTTTTGTTGTTGTGAAAGATACAAGCAGCTAACAAGCTGGCTTTTTCATTGAAAGTGGTGGGATGGGTTAACAAACCTGATGGTTTGTTAATAACCATCAAATCCTTGTCTTCAAAAAGAACCTCAAGCTTTAAGTTATAAGGTTCAACACTAGTAATGAAATCACTAGTTGTCTCATCATGAATCTCAACTTTAATTACATCATCTTTTGCAACTATTAAACTGTTTTTAAAAGTTAGTTTTTCATTAACTTTAATCTGTCCATTCATGATCAGCTTCACTACCTTTACTCTTGAAAGGTTCAGTAAGCTAGCTAAAAGACTATCTAAGCGTTTGGTAGTTGTAACAACAAAACACTGTTTCATTACTGGTTTTTGGAATGTTTAAACTCTTTGAACATCTGGATTAAAAAACAAAAGAATAAACCTATAAAACCAAAGGTAATACAACAATCAGCAAAGTTAAATACTGAACTACCATTCTGAAAGATAAAGTAATCTAACACTGAATCATTAGCTGAAGTTAAACGATCAAAGAAGTTTCCAAGTGAACCAAATGCTAAAGTTGTAATTCAAAAGATGTAACTATATTTCACCATAAAAACAAGAAAAACTAACGCAATTACTGATAATAATCCCTGGAGAAAGTAAACTAAGCCAGTTTGGTTTTGTAATAAGCTAAACCCTACCCCTTTGTTTCTAATCACATAGATATTAATAAAACCACTATTTGCTACCATGGTGTTATCCATCTCACCATTTAACGCATTTCTTAATATGAAAACTTGCAGTAAGATAATAAAGCCAACAAACCCAATCATTGTCAGTTTATAGAATAAAAATGGTTTTTGGTTTGCAGTTAAAACCTGGTGTTTAAGTTGTGAAAAAAACTTGGTTTTTCTTAATTTCATCTACTTGTATATTCAGTTAAAATTCACTAATTAACTAACAAAAATTATTAAGGAGTATTAACACTTTTTTACTAGTTTTTAAACTAACTTTTTTAAGTGTAATCCTAGTTTAATTTCTGGTAGTTTTCTTTACTAATAGCTACTTGTAAAAAATTAAAAGTTAGAATTAATGGCACTATTTAGTATATAGATATCAGGCTTTGGGGAAAACAAAAAACAAATCAGACTGACAGATCTTTCTAGAAGATTACCGTTTTTATTTTGAAACAGATTTTGATTGGGTTACATACCTGAACAACTGTTTAAACAGCTATCCTGATTTTGACATCATCAAGTTCATTAAGAAGTATGGCCCTGAGTGTGAAAAGAGCTTTCTAAGCTGACAGAGCAAAGCTAAGAGTGATGTTTACAGTGAACTGACTAACAAGATTAAAAAACAACAGTTCTCAGAACAGTTAATTTACCAGCTAGTCCAACTTGATGCTTTACGAACTAACTATTTAATTGGTTCGTTGTTTTCAGATAACAAAACCCAGCGCAAACTCCTGAAGCGTTCTTGAAAAAATGCTAAGAAAGAAGGTTATACAAAACAAGAATGGTTGATGATCTTAGTTGGTTTACCCTTTGAAAAAGGTGCTTATCATAAGCAGTTATATGACCATTCACGTCAGGAGATCTTAGATCTTACTGAAGTTATTAAAAAGCTTTATCTAAAAACAGAGACCAACAACGATAAGCTTGAGTTTGCTGCAACTACTAGTAAAACAACAGCGCAGCTAACTAAAACTATGCCCTTAAACAGTAGTGATCTTGATAAGGATCTAATGGAGTTTAGTGGTGAGAAGTGAGGTGATAATTAGTGCCTAAGATTGAAGTTAAAAATGATGATTTAGAGCTAGCTTTAAAAAAGTTTAAAAGGATATCACTGGAAGTACGCAGGTTAGCACAACGCCATGAATACCACTTGCGCAAAGGGATGCGGTTAAGAGAAAAACAAAAGATAGCACAGAAAAAGCGCAGGAAGTTTCGCAGTTTAGCTAGCCATTAAGATGGATAATAAAAACCCCCAGAAACTTATTACTAGTGAATTGTTGGCAAACCACCGCTTTAATTTTGCTAAAGATGATAAAGGTGGGTATGATGCTAATGAAGTTGATGCATTCTTAGATCAACTAACCAAGACTTTAATCCACTATGAGGAGATGAAAAACAACGAACAAGAATTGAAAAATGCTTATGACAAGTTGTTTTCAGATCGTGATCAGATTTTAAGTCGTTGTGCTAAATTAGAAGCTGATTTAAACACCTTTTATGAAAATGGTTATGCAAACAAGGTGTTAATTAACCGGGTTCAGGAGTTGGAGGATAAACTTGAAAAACTACCTGATCGTTACACTGAAAAACTAGAAAGGATTGAAAAACTGTTAAAAAAGGTCATTAAACACTGAACTGATGGGGAGGACATTAGTAACTTTGAAGATGAGTTTTTTTAAAGATGGTTGTTGGGATAGGGATTGATGTTGTGCAATTAAAGCGCTTCTTAACTTTAGTTGAAACTAGTGATTGTTTTGCTAAACGATTGTTAACTAGCAATGAACTAAACAGTTATTGAAAGCTAAACAATAACCAAAGAGCTAATTTTCTAGCAGTGCATTGAACTTTAAAAGAAGCGATTTATAAAGCTACCAGTCACATCAAACCACTTTTCACTAAACTTGAAATTTATAAACTTAACAACCAGTACCGGTGTGAATTTATCCAAAACATCAACCTGTTGTTATCAGTTAGTTACACTAATTGCCATGTTAGTGCTATCTGTTTAGCACAACAAAATGGATAAACTATTTAAAACAAGTTTTAGATTCATAATAAGGTTTTTACAAATCCTGAGTTTACCAGTTGTTTTTCCTTACTTTTTATTAAGCTTTTTAGCTTGTTTAATTACTAGTAAAAACTATGAATCACTCCCTTATAACTATCCCCCTGAAATCCGATTCAAAAAGGTGTATAGATTGGTATCAATGTGACTTTACATTAAGGGAATTAAAGTAGTGACAGTAAATGACAAGATTATCCCTAAAAAACCAGTTTTAGTGGTAGCTAACCACAAATCTAACCTTGATCCTTTAGTATTAATTAAGGCCTTTGGCAGGTTGAAAAATAGTCCACCATTAACCTTTGTTGCTAAGATTGAACTGAAAGATACAGTCCTTTTTAAACTGATGAAATTAATTGATTGTGTTTTTATTGATCGAAAAAACATCAGACAAATTGCCAATGCATTGGAAACCCAACAACAACTAATTCGCCAGGGCACTGCTATTGCTGTTTTTGCTGAAGGGACTAGGATTTTAAGTAATGACATTGGGGAATTTAAACCAGGAGCACTAAAGGTTGCTTACAATGCTTTTGTACCTATCTTACCAGTTAGTATTGTGGGTAGCTTAGGAAAGATGGAATCAAACAAAAGGCTAAAAGAACATGGTGTTAAGAAAAGTTCAAACTATGAGGTTAAAGTAATCTTTAACAAGCTAATTAACCCAATTAGTTTTAACCAGATTGATTCTAATAACCTTGCTAATAACATTAGAAGCATTATTAGTGATGCATACACTAGTGAAAAACCAAGCAATGATTAGTTTAATTTTTGATAAAAGCAACAGTTTTAACCCCCAACTTTGTGTTGAACTTCTCAACCACTTTAAAGTGGTTATGCTAACTAAAACCATCGTTGTTGACTATCCCAGCTTTCAAGCATGAAAAGCACAACTCAAACCGTTTAAATTAGCAGTTTTTAGTGATAATTTGCAAACCGAATTAACCCCAAATTCAAAACTCACAGTTTTTAACAACTACCAGCAACTTTTAGTTGATAATAATGACCTAATTATCTTTGCAACCCCCACTTTAGTTCAGCTTTTTGATAATGAGATTGACCAGTTAATAGTTATCAATCCCACTAGTAAATCTAAAGATCAGTTTAACTGTAATTGAAACGACTTTGTTTTAATTAAACAAACTAATTTCAAGAACCATCAAGTTGGTTATTTTGATAAAAAAAGTAGTTATGAACCACCTTTCACTGTTGTTACAGACCACTTCTTTGGGAACCTAACTGATTTATTTAGTCTTTTAGTTGATAAAAAGGTAAGTGTAAATGATGTGGATATTGGCTTGATTTCCTTACAATATCTCAATATCATTGCAAATTACACCAATAAAAAAGCCATTGAAAAGATCACTGATTATCTGGTGATTACAAGCAAAATTCTCGCTAAAAAAGCAGATAATCTGCTCAATGATCATCAGGAAGAGAGTGTGTTGGAATATGATTTAGCTACTAATAACTTTCGTGATAAGATGATCGCTAACTTAGTGGAACACAAACGCTATTGTGATTCACTGGGTGAATTTGAAAAACTCAGGGTTAACCGCTTAGCTTACTTTTCCAAAGCTAATGAGATGGAGCAATTTATCAAAACAGCTAATGATCAACTTGTTACAGTTGAAGATCAACTCCCTAACTATATTAGTGTCTTAAAACTCTTTCATGCTATGAACAAGTTACTGGAGATGAGACTCAGCTCTCTTCTAACAAATAAAAACATCACCATTAAAGAGTTATCAGTTGAACAGGTTCAAAAGGAGTTGGTTTTAGCAATCAAACAGTTTAACTACCAAACAGTTTCTTTAAAGCGGGTGTTATTAAAACTTAACCATCCTATCTCTTTAATGTATTTTGTTACTGCTTTTGTGGCACTTTTAGTGCTATTAAACAACCAGGTAATAGGTTTGGAACAAAAAGATTATCACAGTGAACTTTACATCTTTTTACTAGATGAAAACCAACTGAAAACCTTCCAAGAATCACCAGATGAAATGGTAAAAAGAATCCAAGCTCAACAACAGCAAAACGAACTGATAATTGCTAAAAACAAGCAACTAAGAGCTATCAAAAACAAACAAAAGCGAGCTGATTATCTAAAAAAGAAATATGGTGAAAATTACTTAGATAAAACTAACTTAAAAGATGAAAACAACAATTAATATTGCCACCCCTACCCTAAAAAAACCTAGCAAAGAAGCTAACTTGGTTGCTAGTATCTATGGGTTGTTATTTGTTTGTGGCGCGAAAGGGATCACTTTAAGAGAACTAATTAGGATCTTTAAAAAAGCAGGGATTGAAAAGGTGAAATTAGCACTCTTAGCACTTGAAAGGAAGTTAGCAGATGATGAGCAATCAGGAGTGGAGTTGAAAAAATTTGGTAATAGTTTTTCTTTGGTAACAAAACCAATTATCAAAGACTATCTCCACTTATTATTGGCTCATAAAGTCAAAAATCCCCTTAATTCCAAAGCAATGGAAGTGTTGGCTATCATTGCTTACAACCAACCTTGCACCAGACCCAGAATTAATGAAATTAGGGGAGTTGATTCTTTTCAAATTGTTGATGATCTAATAGCAAAAGAGTTAATTGTGGAGTTAGGGAGAACTGATAAACCAGGTCGACCTTTTATTTATGAAGTGTCAGCTAAGTTCTATGATTTATTTGGCATTGATAGCTTAGATCAACTCCCTAAGATTGAGCATTTTGATCTTGATAAATTTAAGCAAGGTAGCTTTTTTGATTCCAACCGCTATGGTGATGAATAACCTTATATAATTTACAACATGGATAAAATAGCTATTTTAACTTCGGGTGGTGATGCTAGTGGGATGAATGCCACCATCGCTTATCTAACCAAATATGCAATTGCAAAGCAATTGGAAGTTTTTTATGTAAAAAACGGTTATTATGGCTTGTATCACAACCATTTTATCACCAGTAAGGAACTTGATTTAACTGACTTTTTCTTTATGGGGGGAACAGTAATAGGATCAAGTCGTTTCAAACAGTTTCAAGATCCTAGCTTACGAAAACAAGCAGTTTTAAACCTCAAAAAACGTGGTATTAACAACCTTGTTGTTATTGGTGGGGATGGGAGTTATATGGGTGCTAAAGCACTCAGTGAATTAGGATTAAACTGCTTTTGTTTACCTGGTACGATCGACAATGATGTCAATTCCAGTGAATTTACCATTGGTTTTTGAACTGCTTTAGAAGCAATTCGGGTTAATGTTGAAGCAATTTATCACACCACCAAATCCCATAACCGCTTAGCAATCATAGAAGTGATGGGGCGTGATTGTAGTGATCTGACCATCTTTGGGGGGTTAGCTACTAATGCTAGTTTTGTTGTTACTAGCAAAAATAGCTTGGATCTCAATGGCTTTGAAAAAGCAGTGAGAAAGGTGTTGCAATTCCAGAACTATTGTGTTGTTTTGGTTAGTGAAAACATCTATGGTAAGAACGGTTTACCTAGTTTAGAAATGGTTAAAGAGCACTTTGAAAACAACGCAATTAAGTGTAACCTAGTTTCACTAGGACACACCCAAAGGGGCTTTAGTCCTAATAGTATCGAACTCTTTCAGATTAGTTTAATGGCTAAACACACGATTGATCTGGTTGTAAATAATGCCAACAGTCAAGTAATAGGGATGAAAAACAACCAAGCAGTTAACTATGATTTTAACACTGCTTTTAATTTACCAAAAGCTGATAGAACCAAGTTACTTAACCAAGTTAACACTGCAATTATTTAACGATGATTGACCATTTAAAAAGAACAAAGATAATCGCTACCTGTGGCCCAGCTTTAACAAAAAGCTTGGTTAGCTTAAAGATGCTTGATGATAATGAGTATGCAGCTATTAAAAAGGTTGCTTATGCCAACATTGAAGCAATTATTAAAAGTGGGGTTAGTGTGATTAGGCTTAACTTCTCTCATGGTACCCATGAAGAACAACAAGTGAGGATCAAGATAGTAAGGGATGTAGCGAAAGCAATGAACATCCCTGTTTCTATTATGTTAGATACAAATGGTCCTGAGATCAGGATAGTAGAAACTAAAAAAGAGGGTTTGAAAATCACCAAAGATAGTGAAGTGATTATCAACACCATGAGTAAAATGATCGCTAGTGACAACCAGTTTGCTGTCAGTGATGCTAGTGGCAAATACAACATGGTTAATGATGTGAATATAGGTCAGAAAATCCTTGTTGATGATGGTAAGTTAACCCTGGTTGTCACAAGGGTTGACAAACAACATAACCAGGTTATCTGTGTTGCAAAAAACGACCACACAGTTTTCACTAAAAAAAGACTTAACCTACCCAACGCACAGTACTCTATCCCTTTTCTCAGTGAAAAGGATCTGAAGGATATTGACTTTGGTTTAAGCCAAGGTATTGACTATATTGCTGCCTCTTTTGTTAATACTGTTGCAGATATTAAACAACTGAGAGATTATCTGAAATTAAAGAATGCTAGTGGGGTGAAGATCATCGCTAAGATTGAATCTAATCATGCTTTAAATAACATTGATAAGATCATTAAAGCTAGCGATGGGATTATGGTTGCTAGGGGTGATTTGGGCCTTGAAATCCCTTATTACCAAGTCCCTTACTGACAAAGGTACATGATTAAAGCTTGTCGCTTTTTTAACAAGCGTTCTATTACTGCAACCCAAATGCTTGATTCACTAGAAAAAAACATCCAACCAACCCGAGCTGAAGTGACTGATGTTTACTTTGCAGTTGATCGGGGTAATGATGCAACTATGTTAAGTGGGGAAACTGCTAGTGGGCTTTACCCTTTAAATGCAGTAGCGGTGATGCAAAAGATTGATAAACAATCAGAAACCTTCTTTGATTACCAGTATAACGTTAACTATTATTTGAAAAACTCCACGGCAAATAAAAGTAGGTTTTGACACAACGTTGTTTTACCTTTAACAAAAAAGACTGTTCCTAAAAGAAAACTTGTTAACAGTGCCTTTAAGTATGACTTTATTGTCTATCCTACTAATAACATTAACAGGATCTATGCATTATCAAACGCACGCTTAGCAGCAGCAGTTATTATTTTAACCAACAACAAACGGGTTTACACTGGCCATGGTGTTGATTATGGGATCTTCTGTTATTTAATTGATAAAAACCCCAACCAGCTAACCAAAGCTGAACTGATTGAACTTGCTTGAAAAGCAATTAACCACTATCAGGCTTATGGTGATTTAGAAAAACTCAAACAGTGTTTAGCTGTCTATAATGAAACAATTATCAATCTTTAGATAAAAATTGGTGAGAGTTTGTAAAATATTGTACACGGTGCCTTAGCCAAGTGGACTCAAGGCCTGGAGCTGCAACCTCCATATCGTCAGTTCGAATCTGACAGGCACCTCCATGTACATGAAAGTTAACTACTCTCCATGTGCAAACGGGAAGTAGCTTAGTTTGGTAGAGCACTTGGTTTGGGACCAAGGGGTCGCAGGTTCAAATCCTGTCTTCCCGACCAAAAGGCTGGATACCTCAGTTGGTTAGAGGGCCCGGTTCATACCCGGGTTGTCGTGAGTTCGAGTCTCACTCCAGCCACCAAAGTTACTTAAATATTAAAGGATCTATAGCTCAATTGGTTAGAGCCCCCGACTCATAATCGGTCTGTTACAGGTTCAAGTCCTGTTAGATCCACCACTTTGCTGTGTTAGAATCATATTTGCCGCAATTTTGTGGAGACTTACCCAAGCGGCTGAAGGGTTCGGTCTTGAAAACCGAGAGGTGCTTTATAAGCACGCGAGGGTTCGAATCCCTCAGTCTCCGCCAAATAATATTTAATCGCGGGATAGAGCAGTTGGTCAGCTCGTCAGGCTCATAATCTGAAGGTCGAGGGTTCAAATCCCTCTCCCGCAACCATGGTTCCATGGTGTAGTGATAACATATCTCCCTGTCACGGAGGGGTTGCGGGTTTGATTCCCGTTGGAACCGCCATTGGTCTTGTAGCTCAGTCGGTAGAGCAACGGTCTGAAGAACCGTGTGTCGGCAGTTCGATTCTGCCCGAGACCACCATTAAAAGTTTTTAAAAAAGCCCTAAAAAGGGGCTTTTTTAGTGTTACCACCAATTAAAATATTTTTATAGCAAGCAGTTGCATATTTTTAATATAAGTTAGAATTATTGGTATAGTGTCTTCAGCTGTTTAATTCATATTAAAGCGCATGGAAAAAAATAGATCAGCTTTTCAACAAAACCAACAAGCATCAAACCAACCTTTTAACCAAGATCAAAACCAGTATTACCAAGATCCTAACCAACAACAATTTAACCAATCTGGTTTTGATCCAAATCAACAGCAATTTAATCAACCAGGATTTGATCCTAACCAACAATATTATCAAGATCCCAATCAACAACAATTTAATCAAGCTGGTTTTGATCAAAACCAACAGTATTACCAAGATCCCAATCAACAGCAATTTAATCAACCAGGATTTGATCCTAACCAACAATATTATCAAGATCCCAATCAACAACAATTTAATCAAGCTGGTTTTGATCAAAACCAGTATTACCAAGATCCTAACCAACAACAATTTAACCAATCTGGTTTTGATCAAAACCAGTACTATCAAGATCCTAATCAGCAACAATTTAACCAGCCTAGTTTTGATCTAAATAACCAACAATTTAACCAACCTGGATTCAACCAATCCCCAGCATTTGAAATCACACCTCAAGAGCAAAAAGCTGAACAGGAAATGTTTGGTGAAGAACCACCTCAAGTAGTTAGAGAGATCCATGAACTACCATTTGAAAAGATCCGTTCTTTTTTACAAAGTGATTTTGATAGCTATAACTTTCGCTTAAACTCACTTAAAAGCAAACTGGATAATGCCTTGTATTCACTTGATAAAACAATCCAAAACACCAATGAAAACACTGCTAATCTAGAAGCAATTAGACATAACTTAGAACAAAAGATTCAAAACCAAAGCAAGCAATTAAGAACTAACTTTGATACCCAAAAGCTTGATGATAAGATCAATGAATTGGAGATCAGAATGCAAAAACTAACCAGGAATTTTGAATCTCTAAGTGAACTTTCAAAGCACAACTCTTATCCTAATTACTATGAAAAATTGTTACCAAATGGTGGTGATAGTATGACCAATGTCTTTGAAAAAGCACTAATGATGAATTTATTGAGAACTACATTACCCCCTCAACCCCAAGTTCAATACTACCCTCAACCCTATCCATACATAAGACCTTACTATGATGAACCTATTTACGCTGGGTTTAGAAGAAGGGGTTACCGTGATGACTTCTATGAATAAAAAGCGTGTTTTAACTAATGAAACCATTTGATAAAAAACCTTCGCTGCAACCAATTTATGACATTGGTTTTGATGATGGTTATCTCCAAAGTGAGTATGAAAAAAATCGTTCTAAAACCGATGTTGATAAGATCGAAAACCAGCTTTTAAAAGAGATTAAAAGCCTGGAAGATGAACTTAAAAACCTTAAGGGCTTGAAGAATCAAGCAGAAGATAATCCTGAACTTGATAAAAAGATTAACCACTTGGAAGTTGATCTAAACCGTTTGGTTAATGAATATAAAAACTTCCAGTTCCAAAAGAACCACATGGTTGATAAGGTTAGTGAACTTGATAACTTAACCCGTTTTTATAAGAATGAACTAACCCGCTTACAACAAGAAAACGCTGATTTTCTCAACTCCAAGTATGCTAATTTAGCTAACTTCCAAGCTAACTACCACAATAAACTAAATGATTTTCACCGCTTAATAGAAAATCAAAACCAAACCATTAACCGCTTAAACCAAAAGATTAATGGTAACCAAAATCTGATTGATAATAACGTTGCTTTACTGCAAAACCCCAACATCACAGTTGAAAAAAAGAACTACTTACTAAATGTTATTGATCAACTTTACAATGAGCTTGATCAACTTGAGAATCAAAAAAGATTATTAAGTATTGAGTATGAAAATACCTATAGAGAGTTAGTTAGTGCAGATAATGAACTGCAAAATGTTTATGAAAACATCGATCAAAATCAGATCCAGTTTAAACACCAATACCAAACTTATAGAGATGAGTTAAGTCAACTTGAGCGCAAGATCCAGCTCACCAAACAAGAGTTAGTTGATAAAGAATCAGCACTAAGAGTAAAGATAGATGATGCTGATTTTTACATTAATGCCCGTTTAGCTGAACTTGATGATGTAGCTAAACAACTTAGCTTTCAAGATGGTATTACCAAGCAAAATGCTCAACATGTTGAGGATAAGTTAGTTGCTTTAAACAAAGAAAAAGACCGTTTAAATACCCAAAAAGAGGCCTTTTTTAACTTAAGACAATCTGCTTTAATTGATATCAATAAACTCCAGCAGGAAAATGAACTGTTTGCTAAGCACTTAGAACACCAGCAAAATGAGTTTGAACAAAAACAGTCTGATAGCCTCTTAAAGCTTGAAACTGAATATAAGGCTTTACAACACAAGATTAATGAATTTAAAAATGAAAGTGCCACTAAGAGCGAGGAACTTTTAAACCAAGAACGGGAACTATTTGAAAAACGCAGGGAAATTGACACGCTTTTAACCCAAGCATCTTTGGAATATGAACACCAACGTGAGTCAAGTCAACTACTCAAAGATAAGCAGAATGAAGTAAAACAACACTTCCAAAACTTAGAGTATGCTAAAAAGGAGCTAGACAAAGAAAGAAACCTCTTAGATCAACAAAAAAAAGTTGATAGTGAAGCAATCTTTCAACTCAAAGAAAAGGTTGCTCAAGAACGTAAGGAGCTTGAAGAACTATACCTTGTTAAAAAACAAAAACAAGATCAGAAGGAAAATGAACTGTTGTTTTTTGAAAAGCAGTTAAAACAACACCAAGCAGATTTTGAAAATGAATTGGAAGCTAAACAACAGGAGTTGTTTGAAGCTAAACATGCATTGGAACGTTCCTTTATCAAACTTGAAGATAAAGAAAAAGATCTTAACACTAAAGCACAACAGATTGCCAATGAGTTTTCCCAACTAAAAACTGATAAGTCAAAGAGTGCTGATTTTGAACTAATGTTGCAAAATGAGTATGAAAACTTGCAACAAGAAAAACAAAAGTTATTCCAAGAACGTACTTACTTTGAAAGGAATGCTGCGGTTTTATCAAACCGGTTACAACAAAAACGTGAGGAGTTATTACAACAAAAAGAAACGCTTGATCAGCTTACAAAAAGCTTTGAGCAAGAACGGTTAATCAACCAAAGGGAACACAAGGAGTTGGTTGCATCAGTTGAAAAACAAAAGGAGATATTGGGCAAAAAACTCCAAGATTTTTCCCAAACTTCACTGAACGCTTCTAAAAATTTAGCTGAACGGGAGATGGCAATCAAGTTTAAAGAAAAGGAGATAGAAGCAACTGAAAAGCAACTGTTAAATGATGTTAATAATGCTGAAGTTATCCAAGCAGACTTAGCACAACTCAACCAATCACTTAACCAAGAACGCAGTGAATTGCAAAACGCCAAACAAAGGATTGCTGATTTTCACAATGATTCACTAAAAAAACTCAATGAGTATGAACTTAGCTTACAAAAACGGTTGCAAGAATTACAAACCCTTGAGGCTAACCAAAAACAACATTCATATCAAAATCAAGCTTACTTTGAAGGTGAACTTGATAAACTTAACAGAGAAAAACAAGCTTTTTTGAACTTACGTAAGAAACAAACTATGGAGGTTGATGCTATTAAACAAAGGTTGAGTGATAAACATCAAGCTTTAAATATGCAACAAGCAGAGCTAGATAGAAAAACCCATGAGTTAAATAATGCTTTTTTAAACCATGATGCGGATCAAAAGAGTCTACAGGACCAACTAGCAACTGTTAAAGAGACCCAAAAACTAATTGATTTAGAACGTAGTGCACTGCTTGAAAAGCAACGTGAGTTTGCTGAAAATGTTGCTGGTTTTAAGCGCCATTGGTCTAATAAAACTAGTCAACTCCAAAAGATTTATGAACTGACCAAAAAACAGGAAAGTGAGCAAACCCAAAAGGAAACAGAACTAAAGATTGCTTTTAGTGATCTACAAAAAGACTATCAGGTTTTTGAACTCCAAAAGGACCAAGAATTTAGACAAATTGAAGCTAAGCAACGTGAACTTGACAAGTTAGCTGAAAAAAATAATCAGGTCAAACTAGAACTTGATAACAGGTTTCAAGCGCTGCAAAACCAAAAGCAAGACACAGTACAAGCTCAGCTAGAACTGGAACGTGAACAACACCAGTTAAACCTTGAGCAAACTGCTTTCAACCAAGCTAATGAATCACTTTTAAAACAACGTGAACAACTCACCAAAAAGATCCAAGCTTTCCACTATGAGTTGAAAAAGCGTAACCAATTCTTAGCTTTAAAAGGGAAAAGGTTGTTTGCAAAAGAGCAAGATCAACAACGCAAAGATCAGGAGATCAACTGACGCTTTAAACAGTTTGAAAAGGAATATACTGATTTTGATGAAGCTAAGAAAAGGGAACTTGAAGAGCTTGAAAAGATCAGAAGAAGTTTAAGTCAAAGCAACGTTGAATTAGAGAGAAAAAGAGAAAAACTGGCTACTGATTTCACTAATTTAAATAAGGTTCAACACAACACCCAAATTAACCGTGATCAACTTAACAGTCAGATCAGACAGTTCTTATTAGAACGCAAAAACTTCCAACGCTTTAGTAATGAAGCTAATGCTAAAAAAGCCTTTTTAATTAAGCGCTTAAGAAGCTTTGCATCCAATCTAAAACTCCAAAAAGAAGCGTTAGCAATCCAAAAACTAGAGTTTGATAAGCGTGATGAACAACAGAAAAAAGAGTTACAGCAAGCTACTTTACAACTAGAACAGTTCAAGTTTGAAAAGCAAAACTTTGACATTGAAAAACAACGCCAACTAGTTGCTATTAAAACTCAGTGTGAAAAACTTAGTGATGAAAAAAAGGCACTAAACCAAAAGCTAGTTGAACTAAAAAACTTATCCCAAACCTATCTTGCTAATAAGAATAAGGCTGAATACTCCCAGCAACAACTCCAACAGAAATACACCAATTTACTTGATCTGAAGGAAAACTTAGAGAGAACCAAAGATCAATTAGATAAAAAACATCGTTCTATCTTCGCTAGATTAACTAAGTTTGCAAATGACTTACGTTTTGAAAAAAAGCAACTGTTAAAAGCACAGCGCATAGTTGATGATAAAAACCGTCTTTTGAAAGAAAATGAACGTAACCTCCATTTCCTTTCCAATGAAACAGAACGAAAACGAGCAGTTCTCGAAGATCAAATTTCTTACTTTGAAAAACAACGTAAACAAGCTACTGATGCGATCCTAGCATCACATAAAGAAGTTAAAAAGAAGGAAGGTGAACTGCAAAAGTTACTGGTTGAATTAGAAACAAGAAAAACCAAACTCAACAATGATTTTGCAAAATTCTCAAGACAACGTGAAGAGTTTGAAAACCAACGCTTAAAGCTCTTGGAACTGCAAAAAACCCTGCAAACCCAAACTAATTCCAACAACTTTAAAACCAAAGCAATCCAAGAGATTGAAAACAGTTATAAAAGGGGGATGGAAGAACTTAACTTCCAAAAGAAGGAGTTTGATAAGAATAAATCACGCTTATATGAATACTTTAGAAAGATGCGTGATGAGATTGAAAGAAAGGAAAGTCAGGTTAAGTTAGTTTTAAAAGAGACCCAAAGGAAAGCCAACCTCTTAGAAGCACAAGCCAACAAACTTAACATTGAAAAAAACACTATTGACTTTAAAGAAAAAGAGTTAAAAGCCTTTAAAGATAAGGTTGATCAAGACATTGATTCAACCAATAAACAACGCAAGGAGTTAAATGAGCTTTTAAATGAAAACAAGTTATTACAACAATCACTAATCGAAAGAGAAAGGGCTATTAATTCCAAAGATTCACTTCTAAATAAGAAGATAGAAACGATTAAACGCCAACTCCATGATAAGGAGATGCGGGTGTTGCGCTTGGTTGATAGAATGAAATTAGCAGAACAGAAATACCAAACAGAAATCAACCGCTTAAGAACCCAAACTTTCGATTCTGAAAAACAAGACATTAAAAACTTCTTCCCACCGTTATTTAAAATTAACGGTAATGATATGGCCTTTCCTTACTTGTACCCCTGACTATATCCTCAACAAAAGCAAGATGATAATACTCTGCAAATTCGTCAGCTTTTTGAACAGCAGCTGCAGTTCATGCAACAACGCTATGAAAATGAGTTAAATGAATTGCGTAGACAACGTAATTTACTTGAGAAAAAACTTGATCAAATCCAACTAGAATCCCAACTTAATAATAAGCAAAGTGAGTTTAGTAAGGTGGAATCAATGATGGAAAAACTACTTGAAAAAACTGAGAGTAGGTTAAATGATTTTGATCAGAAAATTAACTATCTCACCAAGAAAGTTAACCAACACAACACCTATCAACCAAGTTCCTATCAACCAACTCCTTCTTATCAAGACAGTGATAAACAACAGTTGTTATTTAGAATCCAAGAACTGGAAAAACAAAACTTATTCCAACAACAATTTCAACCTGCACCAGCTGTTGTCCAACAACCTACTAGTTTTGCAGCCCCTAACATCACCAAACAACAGCAAATTGCCCAACTTAATGCTGAAATTAACAACATTAAAAGGTTGATTGCCCAAAAAGCAGCAAGTAAATAAAGATGGTTAATAATGAATATCAACAACTAAACACTTTAGTTGAGAGTGATGATGAAGCGGATCTTGTGATTGCTAACCTAGTTAAACAACTCAATGAACTAAAGCAAATCCTTGTTTCACTAGATAATCAAGAAGCAAGTGCCACTGCAGTTACTGATAAAAAGGAAGAGGAATACAACCAAAACCAATCCAGTTTCCATAACTTCAGCAAAGAAACACTGCAAAAGCAAGCAAAACGTGGTTTTCTTTTACTGGAACGCTGTTCGTTGGTTGGGTTACAACAACTAGAGTTGGAGTATGTTAATTTGTTGGGCAGAAGTTTTGATTCTTATCAACAAAAAACAGAGCTTTTAAACAACTTAAAGGAGCTTGTTGATGAACATTTCAGTGATACTGAAAAAATTATCAATACCCTTGAAAAGATCTTTGATGTTATTGGCGGTAGTGAATATACCCCTGTCTTAAACTCGTTTTTTAACAAGCTTTTAAGTGATCCTGATCCAATCCAACGGGAAATTGGCTTAAGACAATTTATCATCACTCTCCGTCAGCGCTTTAAAAAGTTATCACAAAAGATTGACAGTTCTCTCAAACAGATAGAAACAGAGGCTAAAATAGCCACTGAACAGGTTCAAAATAGTGAAGTGATGTTCGGTCCCCCTGATATTGCTAATGATCATGAGTTAAACCTGAACTGACCTGATAGTGAAACAGATGCTATCTTAAGTTCAATGGAAAATGAATTGGAAGCTGCTTTATTAGCAAAACACCAAGAAGAACCACCGTTAATTGTTACCCCACCCAGCTTAATAAAACCAACTGTTAGTCAACCTGAAGTTGAAGTTGTTACACCTACTAACAACACTAATTTCCAACCCCAAGTTGATCTCAAACCTACTGATTTGAAAAAACAACAGAAGAAAAAACCACTTAACTTTATTACCCGTCCTGTTTTCAAAAGTAATTTGCCACCGAAACTAAGTAAGGATGACATAGTTCATTATGCGCACCAGTTACTTGAAAAAAATACCCATAATGAATAGTGATAGTGATCTAAAACTCCAAAAGGTGTGGATCGAGCGGCATGTTGATCAAGATGAACTTAGTTTAACAACTACTGCAGTTGAACTTAAAAAGAGTGATGAACAAAAACCTGTTGCCATTAAAAGTAGTGACTTTATTGGTCATGAAGAGTTAATCTCTGTTCCAGTTTTACTAATCCCAACCCCTGTTGTTAAAGAGATTGATCAACCAGCAGTTATTCCTCCAGTTAAAGCAAAACCAAAAGCAACTAAAAAGAAAACTCCTGTTAAATCAAAACCAACTAGTAAATCAACTAAACAAACAAAACCTAAACAATCCAAGCCCAAATCAAAACAAGTTCAACAAACCAAAGCTAAACCAACCCAAATTCAAACAAAAAAAAGCAATAAAAAAACCAGATCTTAATCTGGTTTTTTTAGTGTTAACAACAGTAGTTTTAACTAAAAACTGGAAAGGAATAGGAAGAACTACCTGGGGTTAATCCTAGTTTAAACCGTGCGGTGTTAAAGTAATTGCTTTTAGAGCGATAACTATTATTTTTATTCTCATTATCATCATCAGAACCATTGGCATTAGCTGTGGTACTTTGAAAAATGTCATTTACTGCATGTGCAACCCCAGTAAGTGCATTAACTATCATAATAAGTCCTGCACTAAAAGTTCAGAAAGATAATCCACCAACAACTTGCTTAGCTTGTGCTTTTTCTAATTTATACATATAACTCCTTTTGTCTATTAATCACATCTAAATCTAAAAGTGCCAAAGTTTTATAATTGATCAACTGTCATCATAGCTCAATAGGACAGAGTATCAGCTTGCGGAGCTGAGGGTTACAGGTTCGATTCCTGTTGGTGACGCCATTAACTTTATTTGCCTATCAGTTAAATAACTGGTAGGCTTTTTTATTGTTTTGTAGTTTATCAAGGGTTAATTTAAGTTGTAGTCATTTCATTTTGGACAAAAAGAAATTTTTATGCTAAGATAAAAGTGTTTAAAAGTGTCGCAAAGTGTGACAAAGTGGAAAAAATGCTGCTAGGTACCTTTAATCTTACCCTTGATAACAAGAACAGAATTAGCTTGCCAGCTAAGCTCCGTAGTTTCTTTGATAGCAGCATAGTTATTAACCGCGGCTTTGAAAACTGTTTGGAAATTAGAAAACCTGCAGACTTTGAGAGTTATTTTCAAACCTTTAATAACTTCCCTAACACCCAAAAAGACACAAGAACATTAAAACGCTTAATCTTTGCTAATGCTAATCTAGTTGAACTTGATAGTGCAAACAGAATCCTAATCCCTAATAACCTAATTAGTGATGCTAAGTTAGATAAAGAGATCGTGTTAATTGGTCAATTTGACCATCTTGAAGTTTGGGATAAAGTGCAATATGAACAATATCTAGCTAGTTCAGAATCACTAGAGACAGTAGCTGAAAGGATGAAAGATGCTAAATAACCAACAGATCCACCAGAGTGTACTGATCAATGAAGTGATCCATAACCTCAATATTAACCCTTGTGGTAACTATTTAGATCTAACTGCAGGGTTTGCAGGACACAGTCAAAAGATCTTAGAAAAACTAACAACAGGAACTTTAACAATTAATGATGTTGATAAAGAAAGTATTAATTTTTGCCAAAAGCTTTTTTTTAAAAACAACAACGTTGTTATTATTCACGATAACTTTGCTAACTTCCCAGTTCATCTTAAACAACTATCAATAACCAAGTTTGATGGGATCTTAATGGACCTTGGTGTATCAAGCCATCAACTCAACCAACCTAATCGCGGTTTTAGTTTTAAGAATGATGGACCGATTGACATGCGTATGGACCAATCCAATCAGAAAAATACCGCACTAACAGTTTTAAAAAACTTAACTGAACAAAAGTTAAGTCTAATCCTTAAAAAGTATGGTGATATTAAACACCCTAAACCAATTGCTATTGGATTGAAAAAAGCAGTTCAAACTGAAAAAAATCTTACCACAACTCAACTAGCAAAAGTGGTAAAAGAATGTGCTACTGGATTTGAAAAATACCAATCAAGAAACTATCTTGCCAAAGTTTTTCAAGCAATTAGGATCTATCTTAATGATGAGATTACTAATCTGAAAACTGCGTTAACTTTTATCCCTAATCTTTTAAAAAACAACAGCAGGTTTCTTGTGATTGTTTTTCACTCCATTGAAGAAAAAATTGTAAGGAATTTCATTGCAAAACTAACCAGCTTTATCCAACCTGAAGCTCTACCCATTAAACTCACTCCTGCTTACCAGTTAATTACAAAAAAACCAATCCTACCTTCCCAAAAAGAACTTGAATTAAACCCGCGTTCGCGTAGTGCCAAACTCTTTGTTATCCAAAAAAACTAGTATGTACAAACCAAAAAATATTAACAGCGTATTAACCTTTTATAAGGATCAGATCCAACTGGTTGTTAGTGATGATCAAAACCAGTTCAACATCTTGTTTTACCAAACAATTGATAACGATGGCTTTTATTCAAAACAACAGTTGAAAAACAAACTAAGACTCAAGTTAGCATTAAACCAACTAGTTGATCAAGCTAACTATTTTCTTGGTTTTAAACTGGAAAAGGTAGTTGTTGTTCTCGCTGAACTGATTGATGATTTGAAGATCCATAATTTCAAGAGTGAGATCTTTTTTACTGGTTATGATTTTGATCATAAAGCGATGATTAAAAAAGAAAAACAACGCTTTTGTGAGCAAAATAACCAACTAACAGTTATGGATACAATGGTTTTAAACTACCATGATGTTATTAACAATAAGATCACCAAAAGCTTTGCATTTAACAAGAGCTATGTAGCTAATTTAGTGGCATATTCCTCTAAAAGTAACCTGATCGGGGAGTTGAAGTTCTTTTTAAAAAGAAACGTTAATCTTAAGGTTAAGAAAATTATTAGTCACCACTTAGCATTAGCCAACTCCTTAAGTAAGAAACAAAACAACATGTTTGTTTATTTAGGACAAAAAACTACTGAACTGATGCTATTTATGGACAATGCTTTAGTTGATGTTATTACCAACCAGTTTGGTAAAAACCACTTTATTGATATTCCAGCTAACCAGGAAAACAAACCACTGCTTGAGTTTTTAGTTGATAACACCACTAAGATTGGTGATTGTTATTCGCTTGGTATGACCTATACAGATGGTGATAGTTACAAAGAGATTAAGGCTTTGACTATTGGTGATTTAATGCAAACAGTTAGTGACAAGATCAAAACCTTAATTGATTTTATTAACAGTGGTTCTCTAACTTTTTTCAACAAGTTTAAAACCTTACCTAAGCTATTGTATTTTTATACAAGATCAAAACAAATTACCAACCTTTTTCAAGCTAATGTTGCACTTATCAATCCCCAGTTTAAAACTGTTGATATTTATAAGAACAAGATCCAGTTTATTAGTGAAAACTACCTGTTAAGCTGTGAAGCGATTAGCTTGCAGATTACCAATAGAATCAAAAACCAAATTAGTTTTGATTTCACAAATGCTGATAATATTCAAAAACCTAAACCAAAAAAACACTTCATGATCTTATCAAAACACCTAACAAAGTTTGTCCAACGCTTGGTTAAATAACTATGGATGAAAATGAAACTCAATTCAACAAGTTAAACCAAGTTAAAAACAAGCTGAAAATTGGTGTTTTTGGGATTGGAGGTGCTGGTAATAACATTGTTGATGCATCACTTTATCACTATCCTAATTTAGCAAGTGAAAACATCCACTTTTATGCTATAAATTCAGATTTACAACACCTTGCATTTAAAACGAATGTTAAAAATAAACTCTTAATTCAAGACCATACTAACAAGGGCTTTGGAGCGGGGGGTGATCCAGCTAAAGGAGCTAGTTTAGCAATAAGCTTTCAAGAACAGTTTAATACACTTACAGATGGGTATGATTTTTGTATCTTAGTTGCTGGATTTGGTAAGGGTACTGGTACAGGTGCTACCCCAGTTTTTAGCAAGATCTTAAAAACTAAGAAGATCTTAAATGTTGCTATTGTTACCTATCCATCTTTAAACGAGGGATTAACAGTGAGAAACAAAGCCACTAAGGGGCTTGAAATTCTCAACAAAGCAACTGATAGTTACATGCTATTTTGTAATGAAAAATGTACAAATGGTATCTACCAACTAGCAAACACAGAGATAGTCAGTGCCATTAAAAACCTAATAGAACTAATTACTATTCCTTTGCAGCAAAACATTGATTTTGAAGATGTACGTGCCTTTTTTCAAACCAAAAAAACTAACCAAGATCAACAGCTTTTTACTGTTACTCACCCCTTTAGTTTTAGCTTTGATAGTAAAGATAGTATAGAACAGTTTGCTAAACAGTTTAAGAACTTTGAAAAAGTTAGTTATTTTGACCACTCTATAGTAGGAGCTAAAAAAGTGTTATTGAAAGCTAACATTAACCAAAAGATAGTCAAGCTTAACTTCAAGCAGATCCAAGATATTATCTGAACTAAAATTGACAACTACCAACTTGAGATTAGGTTAGGGGTTGATTTTGTGACAACCATCCCTAATATCCAAATTTTTATCCTCAGTGAACACAAAAATCCAGTTTCGCTTCCCATTGATAATAAATCAACTGAAAACAACCAAAATAAGTTGAAACTTTTAGATGAGCTGAAAGAACTTGGCATGAAATATGTTAAGCACCAAAACCAAATCTACTAATTAATTTAATTTATCGTTTAGAATTGCTATCTTAAGCAATAGTTTATGGGTCAAATCAATCGGAAGTTTAGCGAAAAGCAGTTCTTACTTTTTGTTGTTAACTATATTGCTGGATTTGGCTTTATTGCTACTGCTATCTCACTGTTTCGCTTAGGACCTTTTTCTTGGTTAATCTTTCTGCTTGTTAGCTTAGTTAGTTTAATTGTTACCTTATCATTCGCACGGCTTTCATCAATAGATAGTCAAAACTATGGTGGGCCTTATCTTTGGGCTAAGAAAGCGGTTGATAAAGAGAAGATAGCAGGGAGAATGTTTAGCTTTTTTACGGGGTGAAATAACTTTATCATTGGTCCTCTTTCAGCAGCAACTGCACCACTTTTTATCCTCAATTCCTTTAGTGGTATTGATGGGATTAGAGGTAACTTAGTTAACACTTGAATCCTAATTGCAATAGGTTTTTCTTTTTATGTATTACTAGCATTTATCTCAACCAAAGGAACCTCACTAAACAAGAAACTAATAGCACTATTTGCTTCAGTAAAGTGGATTGTGATCCTCTCAGCACTAATAGTAGCAATCTATGTTATTGCTAGAGATGGTAATGGTTATAGTCAAAACAATAACTTAGAAAGTGGTTTTTTTGGGAGAAGAGAGATTAGTTTTGCACAGATAGCAACGGTATTTATTACCTTCTTTTATTCTTATGCAGGGGTTGAAGATATCTCAGTGATGACTCCTGATGTTAAAACTAATAACTTTAGAAAGATATTAATTGTCTCTTTTATAGCAGTTTTCCTCTTTTATTTCATTGGGATTATTATTCTAAATGGTTTGCAAAACATTGCTCAAAGAGGTGGGGAAGCCAATTCAATTGGTAATGTAGCGGATATCTTTAAAAAAGCTGCTGGGCTTGGGACTTTAATCTTTTATGGAGTTGGAGCATTGTTTAACAATGTCTCAACCAGACTTTCAACTATTATTGCCAACTCCAGAAAGATTCTTCCGCTTGCTTATGATAACTATTTACCTAGTTTCTTTTACAAGCAAAACAAAAAAGGTGAGTTTCAGAATGCAATTTGGTTTACCTTTGGTACTACTTTAATTGCAATGACTTTGCTTGTCTTTATCCCTTTAGTTGCTTCTAACTTTGATTTTGATAATGCTACTGAGTATGCAGCATCTGTTGGCTCAGCTGCAACTTTGCTACAATATATTTTTGTTTTTTTTATAATCTTTAAGTTTATCTATAAAAAAGAACCACTCTACCAGAAAAAATGGGTTAAAACAACTGAAGAATTATTGTTTTGTTTAGGAACAATTGTCATTGTTTTAATGTTGTTGGTTTATCTGTTTCCTGTTATAGATGGATTTTCAAAATGGGAAACTAAACACACATTAACAATTGTGTTATATGGGGTTTTAAGCCTGATAGGATTGGTACTTTTTTTGCTCCAAGAATACAAACATAAAAACAAGCAAAATGCAAACAAACAAACAACCCAAACAACAGTTTAGTGAAAAGCAATTCATTGCTTTTGTCTTTAACTATATTGCTGGATTTGGCTTTATATCAGTGGTGATGACCATGTTTGATGTTGGGCCATTTTCCTATCTTGTTTTAGGGTTAACTTCGTTTGCTATTTTAGGAGTTGTGCTTTCTTTTTCTCGCCTTTCAGTTCTCTGTGGTAATAGTGCTTATGGAGGGAGTTATTTAATTGCTAAAAAAGCAGTTGGTACTAACAGTAAAACAAAAAGGTTTTTTGTTTTTTTAAGTGGGTGGAATGTATCGTTAACAGGATCTTTTAACGGTGTTGTTATTCCAGCAGTATTAATCTTTTCCTTTGCAGATATTCCAGTAGTTAAAGCGAATAATAACATCATTATTGGCCTTTTAGTAGGTGGGTTTTTGTTGTTTGGCTTACTTACTTTTATCTCGTTATTTGGTTTAAAAATTAACAAGAAAGCAATCTTTTATTTTGCTGTTATTAAGTGGATAGTAGTAATAGGTGGGTTTATCTTAGGGATCTATTTAATTGGTACTACCAATGGTAAAGGTTTTGTTGAAAACAATTTAATTGGGACTAGGGAAAACATTGATTTTTTCAAGATTATCTTTATTAGTCTGGCTTTAACCATTGCTTTTGCAGGGACAGAGGATTTAGCTTCGATTACTCCTGATGTCAAGTCAAATAACTTAAGAAAGTGTTTTTTAATTGCCTTTGGGTGTGTTGTGTTACTTTACCTAGTTGGGTTTGTTATTATCAGTGGACTTGATGGGATTAGAGGTTATGGATTAGCATTAGGTAATAAAGATCCCAAGGCAATTAATAACTATGGATCTATCTACCGTTTGGTAGGAGGAGTTCCTTTACTTGTTATCTATGGACTTGGGTTACTTGTCAATTCCTTAGCATCACGCCTATCAATGACAATTACAACAGCTAGAAAATATGTAGCTTTAGCTCAAGATGGGTTTTTACCCTCTTTTTTAGCAAAAACTAATAAACATAATGAGTATCATCATGCAGTTTTAATTAGTAATCTAATGACTTTATTAGTGATGCTAATTATGGTAATAATCCCCTTTTTACCAGACCATAACAACAATAACAATAGTTTGTTTAATGCTATTGAACAGTTGGTTACAGTTACCATTGAAATGGCTGCAGCCATTTCTTTGATCCAATACTTTATTACCTTTATCTTCTTTTTTATGATCTTTGCTAAAAAGGAAAACCAGAAGTTAATTCCCTTGTGAGAAAAGGTTAGTTATGTAATTAGCTTTGCTTTGGTAAGTGTGTTGTTGTTTGTACCACTTTTCCCTTTTAATCAGTGAACAGTGTTTAACACCTTTAAGATAGTTGTTCTAATTTGTTTTTATCTACTTGGTGTTGGTTTTTTTGGTTATGCTGAATGGAAAAATAAAAACAAATACCAATTAATGAATAACAATAGCTAATCTACAGTTCATTAAGCGAAATTGCTTTTGAATCGGCAACAACAAACCCTTCTCCAACTCCCCCTCCCCTTCAACTTCCGCTTCCTCTTCTACCCCCCTCCCCACTTTTTCTAACATCAATGTTGGGGTTAAATCAATGATCACTCAACATTTAAATAAAGAAAACACCCGGTGGGTGTTTATACCTAACTTTTCACCTGACATCTGAACAGGAGCAGGGTATCGCAAACAAGGTAACAATAATGGCATCTCCTTGACCAGGTGAAACCTAGTAGTAGTAGCAACACGTTTAATCCCAATTCTTCTGATAATAAAGTCACTCAAGGTGGTGGCTCCCCAGCCAAAAAAACAACCACCTATCCTGCTTTACCAAACTCCATCAGTCCCACCAGTGACTGTTAAAATGTTTATTAAAAAAACAAAATAAAAAGCGGTTTTATACAATGTATAACCTGTCTAAAAGACAATTTCATGAAACAGTATTTAGATTTAGCTAGTTATGTTTTAGCAAATGGTAAAAAAAGAAAAAACCGTACAGATACAGATACTTTAAGTGTCTTTGGTTACCAGATGAAATTTGACCTTACTAATAGTTTTCCTTTATTGACAACTAAAAAGGTTAATTGGAAGGCAATTGTCCATGAATTGTTGTGATTTATTAAGGGTGATACCAACATTAAGTACTTAGTTGATAATGGGGTGAACATCTGAAATGAATGACCATATGAAAACTTTAAAAAATCACCAAGTTTTCAAAACGAAACACTCCAAGAATTTATCTTAAAGGTTAAAACTGATAATGAGTTTGCTAAACAATTTGCTGATTTGGGTCCTGTTTATGGCAAGCAATGACGTAATTTTAATGGTGTTGATCAACTCAAAAAAGTCATCCAAGAGATTAAAGAAAATCCCAACTCAAGAAGGCTAATTGTCTCAAGCTGAAACCCTAGTGAATTGGAAAAAATGGCATTGGCTCCTTGTCATTCACTCTTTCAGTTCTATGTTGAAGAAGATAAACTAAGCTTACAGCTTTACCAGCGCAGCGGTGATATCTTTCTTGGTGTCCCATTTAACATTGCATCTTACGCCTTACTTGTGTATTTAGTTGCTCATGAAACTAAGTTAAAACCTGGTTATTTTATCCATACACTAGGAGATGCACATATCTATGAAAACCACATTGAACAAATTAAATTACAACTAACAAGAACAACCCTAGACCCCCCTCAAGTGGTTTTGAAAAGTGATAAATCAATCTTTGCTTATAGTTTTGATGATATTGAGTTAGTTGGTTATAATTACCATCCATTTATCTATGGGAGGGTTGCAGTTTAATGCTAATTGCTATCTGAGCGATGACACAAGAAGGACTAATAGGTAATAACAACACTTTACCTTGGATGATTAAACAAGAGCTAGCTCACTTTAAAAAAACTACGTTATTTCAAGCTTTGTTAATGGGGAGAAAAACTTACGAATCACTCCCCAAGGTATTTGAAAAAAGAACAATATTTCTCCTTTCAAAAGATCAAAACTACCGTTTTGAAGAAAAGGGAAGTGAAGTGAAAGTTATTAATGATTTTTGACCACTAATTAAAAGTTACCAAGCAAATAAAGAAAAGGATTTGTTTATTTGTGGTGGAAAAAGTGTGTATGAACAGACCATTAATGAATGTGATCAGTTAATTGTTTCAATCATTAAAAAGAAGTATAAGGGTGATCAGTTTTTGAAGGTTGATCTCAGTAAATTTGTACTTAATGAAGTTGTAGAGTTTGAGGAATTTAATGTTAATTATTATAGAAAGAAACAACAATAAGAGATATGGCAGCTAACAATAAAAAGTACTTTTTAGAATCATTTTCCCCACTTGGGTATGTAAAGAATAATTTTCAGGGCAACTTACGTTCTGTAAACTGGAATTTGGTTGATGATGAGAAGGATTTGGAAGTGTGAAACAGGATTGTTCAGAACTTTTGGTTACCTGAAAAGATCCCTGTATCCAATGACATCCCCTCATGAAAGAAACTCTCAAAGGATTGACAGGATCTGATCACTAAGACCTTTACTGGTTTAACACTACTTGATACTATCCAAGCTACCATTGGTGACATCTGTCAAATTGATCATGCTCTAACTGATCATGAGCAGGTTATTTATGCAAACTTTGCTTTTATGGTAGGGGTACATGCCCGTTCCTATGGAACGATCTTCTCAACTTTATGTACATCAGAACAGATTAACGCTGCTCATGAGTGGGTTGTAAACACTGAAAGTCTCCAGAAAAGAGCAAAGGCATTAATCCCTTACTATACGGGCAATGACCCGTTAAAATCAAAGGTAGCAGCAGCTTTAATGCCTGGGTTTTTACTGTATGGTGGGTTTTATTTGCCTTTTTACTTGTCATCAAGAAAACAACTACCAAATACATCTGATATTATCCGCTTAATCCTTCGTGATAAAGTGATCCATAACTATTACAGTGGTTATAAATACCAACGTAAACTAGAAAAACTCCCTTTAGCAAAACAAAAGGAGATGAAAGCATTTGTTTTTGAACTAATGTATCGGTTAATTGAACTTGAAAAGGACTATTTAAAAGAGCTTTATGAAGGGTTTGGAATTGTTGATGATGCCATTAAGTTCAGTGTTTACAATGCTGGTAAGTTTTTACAGAACTTAGGTTATGACTCCCCGTTTACTGCAGCAGAAACCAGGATTAAACCAGAGATTTTTGCCCAACTATCAGCACGTGCTGATGAAAACCATGACTTTTTCTCAGGAAACGGTTCGTCGTATGTGATGGGAGTTAGTGAAGAGACAAATGATGATGATTGGAACTTTTAAGTTATGCATAAAGATATCAAACTAGTTAAGGAAACTGAAATTAGAAAACCAATTGGTTCTCCTTTTATTGTCTATTTTTCATCTATCTCCAACAACACCCACCGTTTTATTGAAAAACTGGGTTTTCAACACAAAAGAATCCCAGTTGATATAACCCAAAGCATTACTGTAAGTAATGAGTATGTTTTAATCTGTCCAACTTATAGTGGTGGGGGTAACCAGGTTGAAGGAGCGGTACCCAAGCAAGTTATCCAGTTTTTAAATAACAAGCATAACAGGGAGTTATGCAGAGGAGTTATTGCATCTGGTAACACTAATTTTGGAGATACTTTTTGTCTTGCAGGAACTGTTATTTCCAAAAAACTAAACGTCCCTTTGTTGTATCAGTTTGAACTTTTGGGAACAAAAAATGATGTAGAACAAACCCAAAAAATAATTGCCAATTTCTTTCAAAACAGCAACTAGTATTTATAGTTATCCACTATGACATCCAAAGAAAAAATCCCTACTTTTAATACTGAAGAAGATGTTGAAAGTTACATTTCTTTTAATGCCCAAGCCAAAATCTATGATGATTTTGCAATCGATTTACAAGCAGTTGAAAGCTATATTCAAGAGCATGTAAAACCCAAAACTAAGGTCTTTCATTCCACCAAAGAACGCCTTGATTTTCTGATTAAGAACGATTATTATGATGAGAAGATCATCAACATGTACAGTTTTGAACAGTTTGAAGAGATCACCCATAAAGCATATTCATACCGCTTTCGTTATGCTAACTTCATGGGAGCATTTAAGTTCTATAATGCCTATGCTTTAAAGACATTTGATGGTAAGTACTACTTGGAAAACTATGAGGATAGGGTGGTGATGAATGTATTGATGTTAGCTAATGGTAACTTCAATAAGGCATTAAAACTCTTAAAACAGATTATCCTTAACCGTTTTCAACCAGCAACCCCTACCTTTCTTAATGCTGGTAGAAAGAAACGTGGTGAATTTGTTTCATGTTACCTGTTAAGGATTGAAGATAACATGGAATCAATAGGTAGAGCGATAACAACTACACTACAACTATCAAAACGTGATGGGGGAGTAGCACTTTTGCTTTCCAACTTACGTGAAGCGGGAGCGCCCATCAAAAAGATAGAAAACCAATCATCAGGGATTATCCCAATTATGAAATTGTTAGAGGACTCTTTTTCCTATTCCAACCAACTTGGACAAAGACAAGGAGCGGGAGCGGTGTATCTCCATTGTCACCATCCTGATGTTATGCAGTTTTTAGATACTAAAAGGGAAAATGCTGATGAGAAGATCAGAATTAAATCACTCTCCTTAGGACTTGTGATTCCAGATATCACCTTCCAATTAGCAAAAAATAACGAGATGATGGCACTTTTCAGTCCATATGATATCTATCAGGAGTATGGTAAGGCTTTATCTGATATCTCAGTAACTGAGATGTATTATGAATTGCTTGAAAACCAACGCATTAAAAAGACCTTTATTAGTGCTAGAAAGTTCTTTCAAACAATTGCTGAACTCCACTTTGAAAGTGGTTATCCCTACATCTTGTTTGATGATACAGTTAACAGGAGAAATGCCCACAAAAACAGGATAGTAATGTCTAACCTTTGCAGTGAAATTGTCCAACCATCTTTACCTTCTGAATTCTATTCAGACCTTACTTTTAAAAAGGTAGGTAGTGATATTAGCTGTAACTTGGGGAGTTTAAATATTGCTAGAGCAATGGAAAGTGGTAGTGAGTTAGCTGAATTGATTCAACTAGCAATTGAATCACTGGATTTAGTGTCAAGGATCAGTAGTTTAGAAACCGCTCCTTCCATTAAAAAAGGTAATTCAGAAAACCATGCGTTGGGATTAGGAGCGATGAACTTACATGGATTTTTAGCAACAAATGCTATCTATTATGATTCAAAGGAAGCGGTTGATTTTACTAACATCTTTTTTTATACAGTAGCATACCATGCGTTTAGTGCTTCCAATAAATTAGCATTGGAACTAGGTAAATTTAAAGACTTTGAAAATACTAAATTTGCTGATGGTAGTTACTTTGATAAGTACACTAAGGTAGCTAGTGACTTTTGAACATGTAAAACAGAAAAAGTTCAAGCCCTTTTTGATAAATACCAAGTAAAAATTCCAACTCAGGAAAATTGGAAGCAATTGGTAGCAAGTATCCAAAAAGATGGACTTGCAAACTCCCATTTAATGGCTATTGCCCCAACTGGATCTATCTCATATCTCTCTTCATGTACCCCTTCACTTCAACCAGTAGTATCTCCTGTTGAAGTGAGAAAAGAAGGGAAGTTAGGACGGATTTATGTCCCTGCTTATAAGCTTGATAATGATAACTATCAGTACTTTAAAGATGGTGCTTATGAACTGGGCTTTGAACCTATTATTAACATAGTAGCAGCAGCCCAACAACATGTTGATCAAGCAATCTCTTTAACCTTGTTTATGACTGATAAAGCTACCACCAGAGATCTCAATAAAGCTTATATTTATGCTTTTAAAAAGGGTTGTAGTTCTATCTATTATGTCAGAGTAAGACAAGATGTTTTAAAAGATAGTGAAGATCACACTATTAAAATCAAGGATTGTGAGGTTTGTTCTATCTAACTATTAAAGCAGTTAGAATTTGTTAGAATTACTTGTTTTAAAACTATCTTAATCCCTAATATATAAATTAGAAAGGCAACGGTTTTGAGAAGATGCATGCTATTGTGGTTTGTGGTGCTAAGCAGTATTTAGTCCATGAAAACGAGTCTATTTTTGTTGAAAAATTAGCTGGTAAAGTTGGTCAGGAGATCCAACTTGATAAGGTATTGATGCTTGATGAAAAGATAGGCAAACCTTACCTTGAAAAAGCTAAGGTTGTTTGTGTGATTGAAAAACACGGTTTAAAATCGAAAATTAAACTAATTAAACACATCTCCCAAAAACACCACCTCAAGCGTTATGGCCACCGTCAACCCTACACCAAACTAAAAGTGGTACGCTTTATCCATGATTAAGATTAATATCTCCCAAAACTTTCTAGTTGCAAAAGGTCATGCTTTGTTTGCTGAGAAGGGTAAGGACATAGTTTGTGCTGCAATTAGTGGAATTATCTTTGGGGGGGTGGCTTGGTTTGAACCTGATAAGATTGAATTTACTGAAAATAAATTAGTACCTAGTATAGCACTGAAACTCATTGACCCAACCCCTAATGTAGCAGTTGCTTTTAGTGTTATTACAGTACAATTAAAAGCAATAGCCAATTCCTATCCTAATCACATAGTTATCAATGAAGAGAGTTATGAGTAAAAACAGTTACTGCTACCAAATTAACTTACAGTTTTTCGCTTCCAAAAAAGGGGTTGGTTCCACTAAGAATGGACGTGATTCACATTCTAAGCGCTTGGGCGCTAAGAAGGCAGATGGTCAGATGATTAGAGTTGGTCAGATTATCTATAGACAAAGGGGAACTAAGATCTTTGCAGGACAAAATGTTGCAATGGGTAGTGATAACACCCTCTTTGCTTTGAGCGATGGCATTGTCCGCTTTCAAAAGTTTGGTAGTAAACAAAGCAAAACCCGGGTTAACATCATCAAACACCAACTAAATGCCTAAGCTACTGGGTAGCTTTATTAGCTTTAAAGCCCCCAATTACTTTGTTCAAAGTGCTCAGGATGCAATTGCTATTGATGCAACTGCTCTAATGGTATTTTTAGGTCCACCCCATTCTGCTTACCGTGTTCCTTTTAACAAGATGCAGTTTAGTTTGGGCTATGAGTTGTTAAAAACAAAGAATATTAATAGTAATGGTTTGGTTGTTCATGCTCCATATATCATTAACTGTGCATCAAAAGACCCACTAAAACAGCAGAATGCTATCAGTGTTTTAACCAATGAGATTCAGCTTTGTAACTTGGCTGGTGCTCACTATTTAGTTTTGCATCCAGGTTCTGCAGTAGCCCAAACAACCAACGAAGCATTAGATAACCTGGTTAAAGTACTCAATCAAGTTATCAATAAAACCAAAACAACAGTTATTTGCCTTGAAACAATGGCTGGTAAGGGTAATGAGATAGGCAGAGACTTAACTGAGTTGAAATATGTTATTGACAGGATCGTTGATAAAGATAGGATCGGGGTTTGTCTTGATACCTGTCACTTCCATGATAGTGGGATTGACTTTAGTGATCTAACTGGTGTTTTTAACACCATTACAACTAAACTTGGTTTTGAGTTTCTCAAAGTAATCCATTTAAATGAATCTAAAAATAATTGTGGTTCTAAAAAAGATAGGCATGCTAATATCAATGCTGGGATGATTGGTTTTGAGAACTTAATGAAGTTCATTAGTCACCCCCAAATTAAGGATTTACCTATTATCTTAGAAACCCCTTCAACTAGTTTAAACTACCCAACTATTTACCGTGAAGAGATTAGTCAAATCCGCAGCTGATTTAAAACTTACCAACCAGATGCTAACTAGTTATGTGAAGGTATTAGAACAAAACAATCTGCGCTTAACAAAACCGCGGATTGCTTTATTAAAGTGTTTAATTGAACACCAAGATTGGCATAATCTCTCCCAAATTAAAACCCACCTTGATTTAGCCAATCAACCCTCAACACTCGCTTCTATCTACAACAACTTAAGAATCCTAGCTAAACTTAAACTGATTAACATCTTTGTAGATCCAGAGCGGTTTGAAACTTACTATTGCCTGCGCCATGCAGAGCATAACCATATCTATCTTTTTGATGAAGTTAAACAGCAGTTTTTTACCTTACCTTTAACAGATGGCCAAATTAAAACATTGCTTGAAACCCAAAACCATACCAGTAAGGTAAAGCTTAATGATTTTTATATTGTTGCTAGGGGTGAGATAAACAATGATTAACAAACCAAACCAATTTTTAAACCACCTTGATGGCTTAAAGCAACATTTTTCTGATTATGATTCACTACAAAAATCCTTTAAGAAATATCTATCAGAAAATCAAACTGAACTTAACAATTTCTTTTTTAACCAGTTTGAAAAGATCATTGTTCTGGTCAAAAAAAAGGAGTTTAAAACTGCTCAAGAGAGGTGTGAAGAGGAGTTAGCTACCCCTTATTTTTCAAAGCCATTGGTTGGTTTTTTCCAATCACTATTACAACTAATTAACCATGATCTCATCGAACAGAAAAACCAACAGTTAGCTAACATGAGTTGTGAAAAAATTGTGGAGATGGTGTTAAGTGATTACCCCAATAAACTTAACTTAATCCACTATTTGTTAGCAAAAGAAGCGAGTTTTGTAAACCCTAACCTTTTACAGCGGATGACTTTTGTGTTAACTGATCTTGAACTGTTAGAGTTAAAGCGTTTCTCTTTTTTTAAAGCCCTTAACCAGATACCTGCTTTTAAAAACCACAAAGTAACATACTTTAACAGCAAACTCAAACAGAAGTTTGTAATAACATTAGGTGAATTTGCTTTCCCCCAAACTGATAAAACCAAACAGTTTTTCCAACAACTAATTAAAAAAGTAAGTCAACTGTTTTTAAAAGAACCTGTTAGTTGTGAATTTGCTTATGAAATTATTGATGCATTACTCGTCAGTTTTTTTCCACTCCATCCTAATTTAGAAGTAAACCACTTAGCTAAAAAGATCCACCAGTATGTTAGTAAGATTGTCATTAATGAAGTTGTTGATCTGAAAGATCCAACCACTAAACTAATTGTTGATACACTTTATGAACAGTTAGATAGAGCAATTGGTGAGGAAAATTAAAATTAAGTTAGCACTAGTAGATACAAAAGATGAAGTTATACAAAGTTCTTAACAGTAAAACAACTGATAAAAGTCTTTGTTTGGAAGTTGAGATTGATCCAAATTACTGACAAGCTACCCAAAAAAAACTAGTAGGTGAAATGGCTAAATCGATAAAAATTAAGGGTTTTCGTCCCGGTAAAATCCCCCCTAATTTAGCCAGTCAGTCGATTAATAAAGCTGAATTAATGCAAAAAAGTGCCCAAAACGTCATGAACAGTATTTATGAATCAGTTCAACAAGAAGAGATCGTTGCTAGTAATGATAATGTCATTGATGATTATCCTACCATTGATTTCAAAACGATCACTGAACAAAACTGTGTACTTTTGTTTTACTTTGATCTGATCCCTAACTTTCAACTCCCTGATTACAAAAAGATAAAAGATTTAACACCACTTACCAAGTTAACTGAAGCTGAATTTAACAACGAAATTGAAAAGCTGGCAAAAACTAAAAGCACAATGGTAGATGTTAGTGATAAAAAACTAGCTAATGGTGATATTGCTATCATTGATTTCACTGGGATAGTTGATAACAAAAAACTAGCATCAGCTTCAGCACAAAACTATGAATTGACAATTGGTTCAAATAGCTTTATTAAGGGTTTTGAAACCGGGTTAATAGCAATGAAAGTTAACCAGAAAAAAACTTTAGCACTAACTTTTCCTAGTGATTATCATGTTAAGGAGTTGCAATCAAAACCAGTTACATTTGAAGTAGTTTTAAAAGCAATTAAAAAACTGGAATTCACCCCAATGGATGAAACTAATTTCAAATCCTTTCTCCCTGAACAATTCCAAAGCTTTACTTCTCTAAAGGCATTTAAGAGTTATTTTCATAAGCTAATGGAAAACAAAAAACAAGAGACAATTCTCCAGGAGAATAACCAAAAAATTCGTCAGTTCTTACTTACTAATACCAAACTTCCTTTTCTTCCAGAAGCGTTAATTAAACTAGAAGCTAACCGCTTGTTAAAGCTCCAGCAAAGCCAAGCTGAACAATATAAAATCCCCTTTGAAAAACTCTTAAGTGCTTCTAATATCACCCTAACAGAGTTACAAGATCGCAACATAAAAGAAGCTAAGGAAAATGTTACCTTTGCTTTGGTAATGAAAAAGATAGCTGACATTGAAAAGATTAAGGTTGATAATAACAAGATTAAAGCTGAAATTGAAAATGTTATTGCTGTTGAATATCCCTTTGCTAGTGATGAAATGAAAAAACAACTCTTTTTTAATATGGAACAACAAAAGGAGTTTGTGGAATCAATTATCATCAACAGATTAACAACAACTAAAATCGTTAGCTATTCAACTCATTAGCACTCAAAGCTTGTGAGTGCTAAGAAATGTGTTAAAATTTATTGAAATTCCCTAATTAACTTTTAAATATGCCCGTTACGAAGAAAAGTCAGATCTTAGTAGTTAGAGGTCAAGTCATTTTTCCTTTTGTTCCCTTTAGTTTGGATGTTGGCAGGCCCCGTTCGCGTAAGATCATCAAAGCGCTTAAAACTCTGAAAACCAAACGTTTGGTTTTAGTAACCCAAAAGTTTACTGGTGAACAAAACCCTGAGTTTAATGACATCTATCATGTCGGTACACTCTGTGAGATTGATGAGATAGTTGATGTTCCAGGGGTTGATAGTAAAACAGTAGACTACCGTATTAAAGGCAGAGGTTTACAACGGGTTTTAATTGAAAAATTCTCAGATGCAGATATTAATGAAGTTAGTTACCAATTACTTAACTCCACAGTTAAAGATGAAGCTAATGTTGACAGGTTCTTACAGCGAATCTTTCCTGAAAAAGAAGAAATTGAACAGTTAATGGAAGGAGCTGAGAAGTTTTTAGAACTTGAAAACATCAGCAAAACAGTTAATGTTCCTAAGGGTTTAAAGCAACTTGATATTATCACCTTTAAACTGGCTAATCTTGTCCCTAACACTGAAAGTATTAAACAAGCTATCTTAGAGGAAAATGAGATAGCAAACCGATTGGAAAAGATTATCCAAGCAGGGATTGAAGATTTACAGAAGATCCAAGATTATGGTAGATCTAAAAACAAGGAAACTGAGTTTGATAAACTTGACAGTAAAATTACCCGCAAAATTAACGAACAACTCTCAAGACAACAACGTGATTTCTATCTTCGTGAAAAGCTAAGAATTATCCGTGAAGAGATAGGGATTAGTTCCAAAAAAGAGGATGAAGTTGCTAGTATTAGAAAGAAACTGGATGAAAACCCTTACCCTGAAGCCATTAAAAAACGGATTTTAAGTGAACTTGAACACTATGAAAACTCTTCCTCCTCTTCCCAAGAATCAACCTTAACCAAAACTTACATTGATACGCTTTTAAACCTGCCTTGATGACAAAAGAGCAAAGATAACAGTGATGTTAAAAACTTAATTAAGACGTTAGATAAAAACCACACTGGTTTAGATAAGGTTAAAGAAAGGATTGTTGAGTATTTAGCAGTACAACTAAGAACCCAAAAAAACAAAGGTCCTATTATGTGTTTAGTAGGTCCTCCTGGGGTTGGTAAATCAAGTCTAGCTAAGTCTATTGCAGAAGCATTAGATAAGAAGTTTGTCAAGATCTCATTAGGGGGAGTACATGATGAATCGGAAATCAGAGGTCACCGTAAAACTTACTTAGGTTCTATGCCAGGAAGGATTTTGAAAGGGATGACCCGTGCTAAGGTAATTAATCCCCTCTTTTTACTTGATGAAATTGATAAGATGACCTCCTCCAACCAAGGTTATCCTTCAGGTGCTTTACTTGAAGTATTAGATCCAGAGTTAAATAATAAGTTTAGTGATAACTATGTTGAAGAAGATTATGATCTTTCTAAAGTAATGTTTATCGCTACTGCAAACTACATAGAAGATATCCCTGAAGCTTTACTTGATAGGATGGAGATAATTGAACTCACTTCCTATACAGAACAAGAGAAGATTGAGATAGCAAAAAACCACTTAATTAAGCGTTGCCTTGAGGATGCTGATCTTAACAGTGAAGAATTGAAGTTCACTGATGAAGCAATCAGCTACATCATTAAGTTTTACACAAGAGAAGCGGGGGTTAGACAATTAGAACGATTAATCCAACAAGTTGTAAGAAAGTACATAGTAGCAATGCAAAAAGATGGCATCAAACAAGAAACGATTGATGTAAACGCTGTTAAAAAATACCTTAAGAAGGAGATCTTTGATCACACTATGCGTGATGAAGTGTCTCTACCTGGAATTGTCAACGGGATGGCATACACCCCAACTGGAGGGGACTTACTTCCCATAGAAGTTACCCATGTTGCTGGTAAAGGAGAGTTGATCTTAACTGGTAATTTAAAGCAAACAATGCGAGAAAGCGCTAATGTTGCTTTAGGCTATGTAAAAGCTAATGCAGAGCGTTTTAACATTAATCCTAGTTTGTTTAAAAAGATTGATATTAACATCCATGTTCCAGGTGGGGGAATTCCTAAGGATGGACCTAGTGCTGGTGCTGCTTTGGTAACTGCAATCATCTCATCATTAACTGGTAAGAAAGTAGATCCTACAGTGGCTATGACAGGAGAGATCACTTTAAGAGGCAAAGTGTTGGTTATTGGTGGGGTGAAAGAAAAAACTATCTCAGCTTACCGCGGTGGGGTTACAACTATCTTTATGCCTGAGAAAAACGAGCGCTATTTAGATGAAGTACCCAAAGAGATAGTAGATAAACTTAACATTATCTTTGTTAAGGAATACAGTGATATCTACAACAAGCTTTTCAGTTAGTCTTTAACTAGGTTTTGGACATATTTTAAGGTAATTAAATAGGCCTGTTTTAAGTTGCTTTTAGCTAGTTTTACTAGTTGATCAATCTCAATTCCCCCACTCCACTGTTCCTGTTTACGGTTAGGTTCTAGTTTATCTGCTAAATAAACAATCATATCTAGCTTGCTAACTTGTTTTGGTGGGATGGTGTGGTTTTTGATGGCATTAATAATCATTTTATCTTTAACACCAAATCAGTTTTTTAAGATATAAGCCCCCACATAGCTATGTAATACTTTTCAACTTGGGTAGTTAGTTATCTTCAGTTCACTAGTTGCAATGTTAACTAACTGATCAACTGGTAGTTGTTTGGCCAAGTCATGATAAGCCCCAGCAACAAATGCTCTTTTAGCATCTAGTTTGTTTGCAATTGCTAGTTGTTTTGCTAGTTTACCAACCCTTAAACAGTGTTGAAACCTCTTATCATCAACCATTGCTTTTAAAGTGGGAATTAGATAGAGGTGATTGGTATTGATGTAATTTAAAACTGCCAGTGGTATCAGTTTTTTTCTAGGTTGATTTAAAAGTTTACTTGAAGCGATTTCAAGTGGGCATTTAGCCAAGTATTTAACATTAAATTGGTTTGCTATTTTTTTATTAAAAGGATAAGGTTTTCGTTCATAACAAACAAACGTGCACAAATCTTTTAACTGTTGGATGTGATCTCACTTCTCAAGTTCATTTAATTTATCACTCCCTATTAAAAAATAGATTTCACTAGTTGGATAACAACTTTTAAAGTGGTTAACAGTATTAATTGAAAAAGCGTTTTTAGTTTTAATATCAAAATTGGAAACTAAAGCATTGTTGACTGATTTAATTGCTAGCTTTAACATAGCAATCCTATCCTTATTACTAGCATGAAAATTATTTTTAAAAATACCATTGTAAGTTGGTACAAAAAAAAGCTTTTGCGCTTTTATTTTTTTAATTGCATGTTTAGCAATGTAGAGATGGGCATTGTGAATAGGGTCAAAAGAACCACCAAAGATAATAATTTTTTGCTTCAAAAAAGATCTTAAAACATTTAATTCTAACTAAAATAATTGTGACACAAGAGCAATGATCCAAAAGGAGATGGAGATCTATAACCTCTTTACTTTTCAAATTGATCTTGATAAAAAACTGTTGTTTGAAAAATCAAATGATCAGAAGAATTATTCCAAGATTAGAACCCATTATTTCAAGCATAAATTCAAAAATAAAAGTGCTGTTTTTCTCAATAAAAACCTGATTAAAAATAGCTTAAATAAGGTTCTTTTAAACTTTTCTGATTTTGTTAGTGGTGCTGGAATTGATACAGTTTTTAACCAAATCATTGATGAAGATCCTGAGGTTTTAAACTATTTAAAGCAAGTTAAAAAAGATCTTTCCAAAGAAAACAACGCTACATCCCAACTAACCTTTAATGTAACTATTAACCCTAAAAACACCCTCGCCAATTTTTTTGAAGGATTTAATATTTATCTCCATTTTAATGAAGAAAACAATACAGTGATAGGTAGTTTCTCACTACAATGACACATCAAAAAAACTGATCTGTTTTCTGAAACAAAAAACATTGCCATTAACAATTTAATTCACACTTTTTGTAAGAACAACATGCATGAAATTAGTTTTATGCAGATCATTAATTGTTTTTCCAAAACAAAAATTAATAAACATGGTGAAATTGTTTTAAAAAGTTGTGCTTTTAAACAAAAATGACAAAATGTTGTTGCTGAAAAATACCCATTCTCAACTGCATCTAAAGATTTGGAGAAAATTAATGATTTTTTTGATGCTCTTTTTGTAATGCTATTATTGGTATGTCACCTCAATAAAAACCTGTTATGATTATGTGAAAAAACTGATTTTTTTGAATGAAAACCAAGTCAGAAAACTGCACTTTTTAAAGCTAATGATAGTGGAGCATACTTAGCTAGAATGCTGCTCTTTTTAAACGATTGGTACAACGAAAATCAAGCAATAACAACTGCTGACATTGAAAATGTTAATGAGGTTGAAGACATAGGAAAATTAGTTGAAAAATACAGCACTAATCAACCCCAAAAGTTATCGTTAAATTCAACAGTTTATGTATTACAAACAAAACAAAAACAGTTTTTTTTAAAAAATGATTTCTTTTTTAATAATAACGAAGCAAAGCTGTTTTTTCTAATAACTATGAAGCCCAATGTTTTTGGTCTTGATGATACAGCAATAGCAAATAACTTAAACCTTAAAAAAATTAGTGATTTTTTTAAAGAGATTGATTTTAATGATGAGGATATTCTAAATGACTTTAAACAAGAACAGGAAAAGTTATTGGTTAGAAGAACATTTAACCAACTGTTATTTATGAACAAAAATACTGAAATTCTCAGTGTTGTCAATGACAAGCAAAAGTCAGTAATCCATAACATTGTTTGAACCATTACTTATAGTAAAGCGATCATGTTAAAAGCCTTTGATTATTCCAAAGCCTTTGAAAAAAACCGAACGAGTGATCCTTCCTTATTGCGATCTAATTTAACTGTTATCAACCGCTTAAGATACCTCAGTGAATACTTTCAAAATGCCTCACTTAAGTATGATCTACTCTACACTAAGGCCAAACAATATATGCAAATTGATAAATTTATCAACGACATGATTCGCAAGGTAAACCATGAGGATGAAATCTTTGGCAAATTTAAAGAAAGAATTTATTTAAGTTTGGGAATTATTAGTGCGGTAGTGTTTGGCATAGTTGAATTTTTTAACTGTGTATGGACTATCTTAACTGTTAGTCAAGAAGTGGTTGATAAAAGTGTTTTGGATCCAAGGAATATTATCTTTATTAGTATAGGTACTATTTTGGTTTTATTTCTTTTGGTTACTATCTTGGTTTTTATGACAAGAAGACTTTATCTGTTTGAAATTAATAAAAAGCATAAAAATTAGGAATCATGAAATTCAATAAGTTAAACCTAAGTCATTGTATCTCTTTTTACATCTCAGAAGTTTCAGAAGTTTTCTTTGAAAGTATCAACCAACACCCTAGTCGTGATTTTGTTAATAACATTCTTCAAAAGATTAAAACTACTTTAAGTGAAGAAGAGCTTGAAAAGTTAAACAGTATTGAAGAAGTTACTAAGGATGAGAAGATTGTGATCATGCTCAACCATGTTTTGAAAAAGATTGTTTCTAAAACTGGTAGTTCTAAGTGTGACTTATTTAATGTAATCAAACAAGATAGGTTTAATTCTCCAGTGTATATCCAAAGTATTAATGCTTTTGAAAACAACCTTATTAACAATGAATTTGCTGAAAGAAGGTATGACTATTTGATTGAAGTTAATAAAAATTCATACCTTAAAAAATTTGTCAATTCGATCAGAATTTCCTTCTTCTTAGATTTAAGAGCACAAATTTTGTCAGGTTCATTTACCCTTAATTTAGTTAATAAGTCAATTGAAAAACAAAAAAAGACAGAAATTTTTAAAGATATTTTTGTTAATGCCTTAGTTAAGCATTTTATCTGTAATCAACTTTATCCTATCTCTTTAAATTCCTTTATTTTTGACAGTGAAAATCCTAGCAATAAACTCGCTCTAAAAGAACGGATTAAGCTTTTAAAAACAAACTGAAATTCCCTCTTTTTTGATAAGTTTTACAACTGTTTAAACAATAAAAATAAGCAGCAACTTCAAGAAACTAGTGATGAGATGTTTTATGCAGTGATTAACACTTATTTAATCATGTTAATCTCTGTTGAAGAGTTAAGGGTTTACTTTACAAGTAAAGAACCAGCACTGATTTTAAAGGTATTAGATAAAAAAAACACACTAAGAGAAGATCCTGATCAAAACCCTGAAACTGATTTGTATGAACTAATACAGTTTATAGAACAAAACTACTTAAAAAAAGATAAAAAAACCAGCTGAAATAAAAAAAAGGTACAGGATCTTGAACAGTTACTTGAAGAGATTAACAAGATTAATTTAGAAACAAAAAATGAATCTTTAGCTTACCCTGATGAGATAACAGAATTGGAAATTGATAATGATAATTTTGTCTCTACAAAACAAGTATTTAGAAACCAATTAGAATTACAACTTTTGCATGGGATTGTAATTAATCCTGAGAAGTATGGAATTGGCATGTGAAGTAGTTATTTTGCTGATTGAAGTGAGTACAAAAATTTAATAGAACAGATGCTCAATCCCAAAAGTGGTAATGATTTTTATCAGTTTGAAAAGGACATAGATGAAAGCATATGTCAAATTAACAAAAAATATCTAACTTTTATTAGCAGTGATAGTAATACCTTTTTAATAGTTAAAAATGATGATGTAAAAGTTATTTCTAACTATGTATGAGCACAACTTTTCTTTGAAACAAGAAGGTGAATTATCAATGACATTGAATTTGACTTGTATGAAAAAGGATTTGATAAAAGCCACTTTTCACGTAACATTGCTTTACTTGAAAGTCTCAGTTTTAGTTGATTAGATCCTTTTTATGGTTTGACATCAATTAAAGAGATCATGCAGAAAATAGATAGTAAAAGTAATCTTAAAACCTCGATTGAAGAGATGGTAAATAGGTTTAAACATGAGCAGCGAATTAATAAAAAGGACAATGAAAGGGTGTTGATGATTTTTGCTTATATTGCTGCTTTTGTAGTAGGATTTATCAATTTTTTCTCAATGGTCTTTACTATTCTCACTGTAAGTGATCTAAATGCTGGGCTTACTGTACCTAACATCATTGTAATCAGTATCGCTAGTGTTTTAGCTTTTATTTTGATTGTGATTGCTGTTTTATTTCGTTTTAAATGAAAACACATTAAGCACTAATAATGCAAATTAAAGTTATTAATGAAACAAATAAAACTGTTCAAATTTTTCAATGTGCTAAAGTAAAACATAGGGCATTAGCTTGATTGTGCGATGTATTTTTATTAGCTATTGTACTTGTGGTTATCTTTTTAATTACTCAAGCCTTTAGTGATAACCGTTTTCTTTTATTTTTAGTTTTAAGTTGTTCACAAACAATCCTGTGAACGGTTTATTTCATTTTTTTACCATTTTTTTGGGATGGTAAAACTTTGTTTCGCAACCTTTTGAAGATTAAGCTATTTGCTTTTGACAAAAGGTTTTTGAGAATAATGATCCATGAGTTGTTTTTATGGATTTTGCTTTCAGTTTTGTTTTTAGTGATTGCTAGTTATTTTTTTATTAACCAAAATAGCAGCGAAGCGCTTAATTTTTTCACTAATTTAGATAAGCCTAATGCAATAGCGATAACAATTAGAACCATAACAATTTTGATTAGTTTTTTACAACTGATTTTTATTGGTTATTTTTGTTTTAGTTCTGAAAAACAAGCTTTACAAGAGATACTGTCAAACACCTTTATGGTTCAAGAAAAACACACTTTAAAATCAAAACCAACTAGCTTAAAAACCAACAATCAACCTGATCCAGCTAATTTACCAGGCGTAATAGCTCTTGATGAAGTGGAAAAACTCATTAATTAATAACAATGAATGAACAACAAAAACAAGCAATTAGTTGTGGAAAAGGGGTTAATGTTGTTTATTCTGGAGCAGGTACTGGTAAAACAACAATTATTACTAATCGCTTTGCATACTTGGTTAATAAAGAAAAAGTTGATCCTAGCAGAATTTTAGCAATCACCTTTACTAAGAAAGCTGCTAAGGAGATGCAGTTTAGAATCTTGAAACTAATAGATAGTTCTTTAGCTGAGAAAACAAATATCTATACATTTCACAGCTTTTGCAATAAGTTTTTAATTCAAACATTAAAAAAGCGCTTTATCATCGATGATGATATTAGCTATTTCCTAAAGGAATTTTTAGCTGATTCAAAACTCGATATCAACCTAGCGAAACAAATTATTGATAACTTTAAAAATACTTTTGCTGATTTTGAAATAAATAAGTTGGATCAAGATGAAAGGTTAATTAGTTTATGTGAGCATTCACTTCTAAATAAAGATGAAGAATATTCCACTTTAAAAACCCAACTGATTAATGCATTCATTAGCTATGAAAAGAATAAGATATTAAACAATAAACTTGATTTTCATGATCTTTTAATTAAAACTTGTAATTTATTGAGTAATGATAATGATTTACTTAATCAGTGGAGTGAACAGTTTCAGCATATTTTAGTTGATGAATTTCAAGATACCAACCAAATCCAATATGAACTGATCAAGATGTTAGTAACTAAAAATAAAAACTTGTTTTTGGTAGGTGATAATAACCAGATGATTTACCGCTGAAGAGGGGCGGTAAACGGGATCATAACTGCTTTAAAGCATGACTTTAATGTTCCGAAAAGCAATGAATTCTTTATTAATCAAAATTACCGTTGCGATCAGAATATTTTAGCAGTTGCTAACCAAATTCTTTTAAAAATTATGGCCTATGAAAAACAAGTTAAAACTGAAAAAAATCTCTTGTTTTCAACTTTAAATTCTGATAAAAAACCTGTTTATTTTCAAGCTGAATCAGTTGAAAATCAAGCCAATTGGATCTTCAATAAAATCAAAGCACTAAACCAAACAGAAAAGATTAATTTTAAGGATATGGCCATCTTGTTTAGAAAGAACAGAGATATTACTACTATGGTTGAATTGATTGAAGCGGATGGAACAATTCCCTTACCTAAACAAAAGAGTTATTTTAACCAACTAGTAAAACTCCAGCGGGTTTTAATTGCGATTTCAACCAGAACAAATCTTGATATTAAAAGAGCTTTGCAAGCCCTAAAAATTTGATCAAATGATTTAAAGGAATTGTGAAAACAGAGTGATAAAACAAACCTATTTGATTTTCTTAAATGATCAGAATTAAATCAAAAAAACCATAGTTCAAAACTTAAAGCTACTGGTTATTTTAATCTGCTGATTAAGTTAGCAGAGGATCAGCAAATTAACCTTTTGTTTACTGAACTGTTTAAAAAACTCAAAGTGGATCAAACTATTGAAAATCTGCTTTGAAAAAAACTAACTGAATTTCAAAAAGATAAAACTGAATTTAGCTTATCAGAGTTTATTACTAGCTTAGCATTGGAATTTGACTCAATTATTGAAAACAGCAGTGATACAATCAATTTGCTAACCGTTCATGCAGCAAAAGGACTTGAGTTTGAAGCTGTATTTATTTATGGCATGAATCAAGGGGATTTTCCCTTATTTTTAAGTCAAAATCAAAATGACGAACAACATTTAATTGATGAATTAAAACTGTTTTATGTTGCTATCACAAGAGCAAAACGTTTTTTGTTTATCACTGCGGTTTTACAAATAAATAACAATTCTATAAAACCATCTAGTTTTTTAAATTACATCAATAAAAGTGAGTATTTAGACATTGCTACTATTAACTATGTATTAGAGCAGGATGATGATTTTTTTGATTCAACTAAAAAAACAGACTATACAAAGAAACTAAGAAAAGAAAGTTTAGACATTATAGTGGGTGATTTAGTTACTAGTAGATACTTTGGAAAAGGAGTTGTAGTTGAAGTGAGAGACAAAGAGGTTTTAGTAGCTTTTAAAGACACACGCTATGGGATGAAATGGATCTTAAAAAACCATAAATCACTAACAAAAGCTTTATATTAACAATGGTTGATAAAAACAGTTTAAGAAAATTAATGCTTCTAAAAAGAGCAGAACTAAATGATCTTGAAAAATCGCATTTAGATCAAAAGATTAACCAAAAATTAATGGCTTTTTTAATAACAAGACCAACAATTAAAAATTTAGCACTTTACATTCCCATTAAAAACGAAGTGGCTTTTTTAGATAACTTTCTAGATTTTCTTAAGTTAAATAAAATTACAAGCTGTTTTCCTAGTATTGTTGATCAATTTAACATGAAGTTTATTGATCAAAATAATAATGAAATTAACCCTAATGATATTGATTGTTTTTTTATCCCTTTATTAGCTTTTAATAAGGCAAACCACAGGATTGGTTTTGGTAAGGGTTATTATGACCGTTATTTATCATTAACTAGCAAAAAACAACTAAAAATAGGGATAGCATATGACTTTCAATATGCAGAATTCACTAATGATCCTTGGGATTATCAATTAGATTTAATTATTTGCAATGGATAACATAAAGGTTCTTTTTTTAGGTGATGTTTATGGCAAAGCTGGTAGAAAGATTATTAGTGATCATCTTCCCATAATTAAAAAAAAGTATCAGTTAAATCTAATTATTGCAAATGCTGAAAACACTACTAATGGTAAGGGTTTAAGTTGAAACCACTACCAAATACTAAAACAAGCAGGAATTGATTACATCACTATGGGTAACCATACCTGGTTTCAAAAGCAAGATTTAGAACTTGTTTTAAACCAAGTTGATGTTATTCGCCCACTTAACTTAATGCAAGATTTTAACTATTTTCAGCTTGGCAAAGGGAGTTATTTATTTAGCTTAAATGGTTTGAAAATAAGGATTACTAACTTGTTAGGAACAAGTATTAACTTACCATTTGCAATAACAAACCCATTTGTGGAATTAAAAAAGTTAGTTTTAACTAAAGATTGTGATCTTCATATCGTTGATTTTCATGCTGAAACAACTAGCGAAAAAAATGCTTTTTGCATGGTTTTTGATGGTTATGTTACTGCTATCTTAGGAACCCACACCCATGTTCCTAGTAATGATTTAAGAATCACTCCTAAAGGAAGTGTTTACATTACTGATGTAGGGATGTGTGGTCCTGGATTTGGTAGTGTTATTGGTGCTAATCCCAAGCAATCAATTAAGTTATTTTGTACAGGTGAAAGACAGTTTTTTGAGGTTTCTAATTGTGGTGCACAACTCAATGGCGTCTTCTTTGAAGTTTGTTCAAAAACCAATCAAGTTGTGAAAATAGAACAGATTAGAATAGTTTTAGATGATGAAAAGTATTTAGCTAATGACTACTTTAATTTAGTTGAGTAATCTTGCTTTCCTTACCATGTAAAATTCTGATTATGTTTGCACGGTGTAATCAGAAAACAACCACAGTTAAAGGTCAATATCACAAGCAAAAAAATAAAATGATATACCATTCATTTTGATAAGTAATCGACTTTAGAGGATCACTGTTAAAGAAGTATAAATAATCAAGTCAGGGTATTAAGATGATTACAGCTAACACAAAGAATGTAATAAGACTTGCTAAAGAAACATACTTAGTTATTAAAGTAATCATTATCCAAATTAAAAGACAGATTAAAAATCATCATAAAGATATTGCAAGTAAAGATCCACCAGTAGTAGCAATTGCCTTACCACCCTTAAACTTAAAATACAGCGGAAAGATATGACCTATTGTAGCTGCAAAACAACTTAAATAACTTAAAAAATAGGTGCTTTGATACACTTTTTCTGTTAAATAACCTTGTAAACCAAAACGGAATAAAATTCAGGTTAATAAAAAAGCAAAAAAACCTTTAAATGCATCAAAAATAGCCACCAAAAAACCAATTTTTAAGCCAAAAACACGCATTGAGTTAGTAGCTCCTGGGTTTTTTGAACCAAATTCCCTGACGTTTTTCTTGAGTATTTTGCTGAAAATATCAGCAAAAATAATTGAACCTAACAGATAACCAGAAGCTAGGCTAAAAATGACCAAAATGGCAATTGCACTAGCTTGATTCATAGCTTGTAATTATCTTATTTAATGTTTCAATTATCTTAAGATCCATCAAGCTAGGTTTTTGTTTGGGTTGATAAACTCTCAATAGGCATTGGTAGTGTTTCATTAAACAGTGTTTATCTTTAAAGTTAATTAGCTTTGGTCCTAAAATAACCAATTCCTTTGTTAATTTAAACGGTTTTTTTAGTTTTTCAATAACCAAAATAGGATATATAAACTCTCGATCCTGAACTAGTGTTTCATTAACAATATCCCAACTGTTTAAACTTAAAAAACTACGTAATTCAATTAAATTAGATTGGGGTTGGATTACAAAACGATTAATAAAGTTTTCTTTTTGGCTAATTATGTTAATGATTTTCAATCCACCAAGTCCAGCAATTACCCCTATTTTGGGATTAATATTTAGTTCTGGAAGGTTATTAAATCCATCACTAACAAAGAAGTGGATATTATTGTTATTTTTAAATTTTTGGTAATTACTTAATAAAGCATTTTTACTAATATCACTGTTAACAATGGTTAGGTTTTGATTAGTTTTTATTAGATAGGATGTTAGATAGGAATGATCACAACCGATGTCATACACTAGCTTAGGATTAAATGATTGAACTAAATTAGCAATTGTGCTAATCCTTTTTTTCATTAATTCTTAGAAATGACATACTAATAGGATTGTTTCTAACTGCATGTCTCAATTTTCTAATTGCTTTGTTTTCAATTTGTCTGATCTTCTCTCTAGGGATCAAAATCTTTTGACCTACTTCATCAAGTGTTTTAGGTTCATTGTAAGGGGGCATGCCAATCCGCATTCTAACAATTAACTCTTCTTGTTCAGAAAGATTATTGTTCAACAATTCATCAATTTTTTCTGAATTTGAACGGCTTTCGGTAAACTCGTCAGGAGTTTGAGCGTCTGTGTCTTTAACAAAATCACCAAACTGGGACTCTTCATCATGTCCAACTGTTTTATCAAGCGAAACTGGATCTAAACTTAACCGTTTAATTTCAGCAATCTTTTTAACATTAAATCCTTCAGCTTGTCCTCCCATCTTTTCAGCTAACTCCTCATCAGTAGGTTCTCGCCCTAACTCTTGATACAAAGCCCGTTCTGCTTTAGCTAAGCGGTTAATGGTTTCTACCATATGAACAGGGATCCTTACTGTTCTTGCTTGATCAGCTATTGCTCTTGTAATTGCTTGTTTAATCCATCAAGTAGCATAAGTTGAAAACTTATTCCCTAAAGATCAGTTAAATTTGGAAATAGCTTTTAAAAGCCCCAAATTACCCTCTTGAATTAAATCATTAAAATCCAACCCTCTTTCTAGGTGTTTTTTGGCAATAGAAACAACTAGTCTTAAGTTTGAAGTAACCAACTGATTAATTGCATACTTACGTGACTCTTCATCAGTACTATTTAAAACCTTGGCAATCCGCTGTTCAGATTCAAAATCTAACATTTTAGAAAAGTCAAGTGATCCTAAAAAGAACCTAACATTATCATCAACCTTATCACGGTTAGAGATGTTCTTACTTGTTAACTCTTCAATATCTTCATCAATAATTGAAAGGTCTTGGTTAGCACGAAATTCATGGATGTGCTCTTCAACATCGTGTTGGAGTTGAATCCCCTTATCACGTAGTTCATCCAAAACATAGATAATTTCATCTTCAGGTAGTTCAAACTTAGCGAGAACACTAATAATTTCCTTATTTGAAAGCGTGATGTTTTTTTGTTTCTTTTTGCTTTTCTTTTCTCAAGCTTCTGTTAGAAGGTTGATGACTGTGTTGGTGTCATCATTTTCAATGTGGCTTTTTAACGATCCTTCTAAGATATCAAATAACTTCAGATTATTTTTTTCTTTTAAAGGAGCGTGTTTAGGTTTTCTACCCCTTCTTTTTTTAGGAACATCACTCTCCTTATTTTCATGAAGGGTTTTGAGAAAAGCGATGTTTTCATGACGGTGTTTGCGTTGCACTTTATTGTCAACATAAATCATCTTTTTGTAAGGACGATTCTTTTCAAGAATACGCTGTTTTTTAAGTTCAGCAATTAATTCTTCAGATAGTTCTGGTTTGGTTGAATTGGGTTTTTCGCCTAGCGTTTTTTTGTCAGTGGACATTTAGCTCAATGCGACTAGCATTATAATTTTAGCTTATATAACTTTTATAGCGTTAACTTTAAATTTTTTAAGCGCTGCTTTTGTTGTTTTAATAACGTTTGAAAGGTCTTTAGATAGTTTTGAAAATCATTAGCTTGATAACAAGTTAATTCATCTAAAAAAATATCTTTAATTTCCAATAACCTTGCTTTATTGTTTAAAAGGTAATTTTGATCTAAAACACTTTCAAAACCAACTCAGTTAGCAGTTTGATTTTCACTCCAATAGATCCTTGCTTTTTCAATAAAAAGTTCAACATCAAACAAATTAAAGTTACATTCCTTAAAAACTTCATCTAGATGGGATTGTTTTAATTCAACCAAAAAGCGTTTATCAATTAAAGCAAACGCAAAGATTTCAGGTTTTCACAACTCATTAACTGCTTCTTCAAAAGCTGTTTGCACTAGTGCTGCAGTGGTTTTTTGCAATTCTTGTGGTGGTTGAGCATGGCCTGAAGTATTTATGTAAAAACGGTTGTTATCAAACTTAGATACAAGTTTTTCTTTGTGTTTTAAAACTGTTTCATACAGAGTTTTTTCATCACTATATTCAAGTAGTTTAACCAAATTTTTAATGAGAAAAATTAAAAAACTATGGTCGTTTAAAATTGTTTGGTTTTTTGTTAAAAAAGCAATGATTTTATTAGTAATAACCCTTTGATCAAGTTGTTGCTTTTTAAAAAAACTAACAAGATATTCAATTAGATTTTGTCTTTTGTTTGCTTGTAATATAACTTGCTCACTACCCTTGTTTAAATACAGTTCATCCCAATCTTTATAGTTGTGTTCTCACTGAACAATTTCCACAATAAAATTGTTGTTATTAAGTTTTTCAATTAAGCTAAACACAGCATTTTGACCACTAGCATCATTATCAAGTGCTAAAACTAAGGTTTGTAACTCCTTAAAGTGAGCTTTAATGGCTTTAATTTGCACATCATTTAATGCTAATCCCATTAATGCAACAGCTTCAAACTTGGAGTTTGTTAGTGTAAAAACATCAAAATAACCTTCCACAATAAAGAGTTGATTGAGGTTTTTATTTAACCTGTGAAAGTTAAATAACAGCTCCCCTTTTTTAAAAAATTCGTGATCAGCACTATTTTTATATTTCAGTTTGTTGATGTTATCAACACTTCTTGCTGAAAAACCAACCGGGTTACCATTAAAGTCATGGATAGGGATCATAATCTGGTTTTGAAAGGTAGCTTTTTTGGTATTAAAGTCAAAAAAGCCAAGACCTTGCTGGTTAGTTTTTGAAAAAAGATACAATTCACTCGGTTTTATCTTTGGATTAATGAAGGGGTATCTTTCCATACTTTCACATAGATACTTATCTTCATTGTGAAAAGCAAGTCCTAGCTGAAACTGTTCAATTAATGTTTTATTAAGCTTTCTTTTTTCAACTAAATAATTCATCCCATTTGGGTTTGTTTCTCTTTTTAATCTGGTTTGATAATAAGTAATTAAAGCATTGTTTATCTCCCAATATCGTTTTTGTTTTGGATCAACTTTTGTTAGTAAATTACTGTTCCAATTTTCTAACTTAATTCCACAAATTTCAATTGCTTTTTTAAGTGCAGTTTTTCAATCTAACTGGTCATGCTTTTGGATAAACGCTATTCCGTTGCCAGCTGCATTACAAGCCCAACACTTAAAGATGTTTTTAGAACTGGAAATGGACATAGAAGGATTTTTATCATCATGAAAAGGACATAAAGCAAGTAGACTATTACCCTTAGTTTGGATTTTAACCCCGTAGTGTTGAATAATTTCAGTAATTTTAATCTGCTTTAAAAGTTCATCTAAACTGTTGCTTTTATTGACCATTTTTCATGAATCATTGTGGTAATTCTTTGATAGCAATTCGCTGTTGAACTAAAGTATCTCTATCTCTGATGGTAACTGCATTATCTTCTAAACTTTCAAAGTCAAAAGTGACTGCATACTTTATTCCAATTGCATCTGCTTTTCGATACCTTTTACCAATACTACCAGTTGTCTCAAAGCACACTCTTCACCTTGTTTTTGCTAGCGTTTCAAATACAGAAAATGCTTCTTTTTTAAGTTTATTTACAAGTGGTAAAACAATAATTTGTTCAGGACATAAGTCAAATGGTAAACTCAATACTTCCCGTTCTTCCTCATTAATAATTTCTCTCCTATAACTACTGACAATTAGTGCATAAAATAACCGTTCAATGCCAACCGCAGGTTCGATTATGAAAGGTAAGAAATGTTGGTTTAATTCGCTATCAAAAAAACTCATGCTCTTTTTTGAAAACTCTTGGTGTTGTTTTAGATCAAAATCACCCCTGTTAGCCAAGCCTCATAACTCCTTTAATCCGTGGGGAAA